>CAIZLI010000029.1 GCA_903933765.1 uncultured Bacteroidota bacterium | reverse complement strand
TATAATCGATTCTAAGAGTTTAAAATCATAACCAAATTCAGATAAGAAATCTAGAAAACTACTTATGGTAATAAATGAGAGAAATAAAATGATATACATTCTTATATTAGAAAATCCATGCCCATTTCTCATATTTTCAATAATAGAAAATATGCCTACCATCATTAAACCGAAAAATATATAAGAATACATGGGTGCAAGTTATAAATTATAGGAAAAGAAACAACATAAGACTCAAAATTTAGTTATCAGTAGTCTGATTCTTAGGATTTACGAGTCTTATAGGTACTTTTTTAATCGATAAGATTGAATAAATGTCACTAATCCTAAAATGGAGATGGTTAAAAAGGCCCATCTTAAACCAAGTGCCCCGGATAAGAATCCAACAATTGGTGGGCCAATTAAAAATCCAAAGAAACCTATAGAGGATACGGATGCCAGTGCAATACTTGCTTGACCTGGTTCTGCTGATCTACCTACACTTCCATAGATAGTTGGGATCACCGAGGATACGCCAAATCCAACCAACATAAATCCAATTGTACTTGTAATGATAGTTGGATAAATAATTGCAATCACTAAACCTAGCGTAACCAATAATCCGCTTAGCATCAATTGTTTTCTGGGTCCCCAATAATTAATCAGTGCATCTGCAAACATCCTGCCCGTGGTCATACATCCCATGAAACTTATATAACCAATGGTTCTTTGACTTTCAGACACTTTCACAACTGATTGAAAAAATACCCCACTCCAATCAAACATCATCCCTTCACAAATCATATTACTCAGTGCAATCAATCCAAATTGAAACATCAATGGTGTTGGTTTGGTCCACATTTTTTTGAGTGACTGTTTGTTAGACTCGCTGTGCAAAAGATGTTGCTGTGTTGTAAAAAGAAAGACATAACCCAAAACAAGGATCACTATAAATTGCATCATGGGTGTCAAAGACTGTGCAATAAAATAGCTCCCTATCAATCCGCCTACAAATCCGGCCAAACTCCAGAAGCCGTGAAAAGTAGAGATGATACTTTTTTCAAATAATTTAGCCAATTCAACAGCTTGTGTGTTCACAGATACGTTGAATAAATTTCCAATCATGCCAAAAATAAAAAGGGCTAATCCTAAATGGACCACATTGGTGTCTGCAGCCCATCCAATGTTCACTAAGGACAATGGATAAAGAATAGACGCAATTTTAAGCATTAAGTTACTGCCGTGTCTGGACGTCAAGCTGCCCGAAATAGGAATCCCTATAAATGAACCCAATGGCAGGAATAAGAGCATCCCCCCAAACTGCGCGTCAGTCAATCCCAGGGTCAATTTAATGTCAGGAATTCTACTCGCCCAACTAGCAAAACAAATACCCGTATAAAAGAAATAACCTGATAAAATAAAGCGTCTAGACTGCTTTGATATACTTGTTTCACTCATGGCGCAAAGATGGGGTTTTTCTAGGAATTGGGCTATATTTGCTCATCAAACCTATATCAATAGATTTTTATGTACCGTACGCACCATTGTGGAGAATTAACGATTCAATCTGTAAGCAAAAATGTAACCTTGGCTGGCTGGGTTCAAACCATTCGAAAGTTTGGGGCTATTACTTTTATTGATCTTAGAGACCGCTATGGTATTACCCAACTTTTAATGGGCGAAGAATTACAAGCACAATTAGATGCAGATCCTTTAGGCCGTGAATTTGTGATTCAAGTAAAAGGAACCGTTATTGAACGTTC
>CAIZLI010000028.1 GCA_903933765.1 uncultured Bacteroidota bacterium | reverse complement strand
ATTCCCATGAACTGTAGGATTTGATAACTGAGTAGGGTGAACTGGAGGAGTAGTCGCTTTAGAAGGAGTAGCCACTTTTGGAGAAGCTTCTGGTTTTGGCGGTTCACCTGTAGTTGAAATTGGATTGGAGGTTGTATTCGCCTTTGGCGCTGCAGTCTCAATGACTAATTTAGCCTCAGCATTCACCACAATATTACTTAATGGAATTATTTTTTTGGTGCGAATAGGGTAATGCGCATCAACTAGTTTTTTTTTTACTAGTTGGCCGTCTTCCATACTTAATTCAATTGCTTGTTGTAAAAAATTGAGTTTAATCAAAGCCAATTCTACATGCAATCTTTTATTACGCGCCATCTTAAATTGAATCTCGGATTCATTTAAAATATTCAATGCACTGACTAAATAAGGGGTACCAATTTTTTCTGCAGCAGCTTGGTATTGATCTCTCCATCCCTCAATGGATTCAAGCAAATGCGCACTGGCTTTGTCTTTGCACACAAGGATATTTCTAATGAATGCAGCCATGCCATATAGCACCGTGTCCCCTTCAAAACCTTTTTGATTGATTTCGTCATACAATAACATCGCACTAGTTAAGTCCTGTTCTGTAAGATGGGTTAATAATTTAAAGAAATAACCCTCGTCTAAAATATTTAAATGTTCTAAGGTGTTCTCATAAGTCAATGCACCATTAGAGAAGCTTACAATTTTATCAAGAATACTCAATGCATCCCTCATGCAGCCTTCGCTTTTTTGAGCAATCAATTGCAAAGCATTCCTTTCGGCCTTGATATGTTCTTTTTCTACAATTTCTTCTAAATGCTTCACCGTATCTTCTGGCACAATTCTTTTAAAGTCAAAAATTTGACATCTACTTAAAATGGTCGGAAGAATTTTATGTTTTTCGGTGGTCGCTAAAATAAAGATGGCGTAGGGTGGTGGCTCTTCTAATGTTTTCAAAAATGCATTGAATGCATTTGCAGTTAACATGTGTACCTCATCTATAATATATACTTTGTATTTACCTGCCTGTGGTGCAAAACGAACCTGCTCCACAAGGGTTCTGATATCGTCTACCAAATTATTACTAGCAGCATCTATTTCAAGAATGTTTAAACTTGCACCTTTCTCAAAAGACACACAACTTTCACATTGGTTACAAGCTTCGCCTTCCTTTGTGATATTGGTGCAATTGATTGTTTTTGCAAGGATACGTGCGCAAGTTGTTTTACCCACACCTCTTGGTCCACAAAACAAAAATGCATGTGCTAGGTGTTGGTTTAAGATCGCATTCTTTAATGTAGTGGTAATATGAGACTGCCCCACCACTGTGTTAAAGTTTTGAGGACGATACTTTCTTGCTGAAACGATAAAATTCTCCATACTTGAACTGCAATATACTGCATCAAAAGGTAATTTTTGGAGCTAGGGTATAAATCTTATCCCCTATTTCTGAAATCCTTAACTGGCTTGGCTTGGGCTCTTATATTCCATCAATGGATGACGCTCAAACGGGTGTTTTTGGGTGTCAAAAATATGCCTAAAGGTGACCATGCGTCTGCTTGGATCGGCGCCAAGACTTTTGTAAATATTGACCATTTTTGGATTCCAATCTGCGGCCCAACCCATTTCATATTCATCATAAATTTTTAGTTCATGAAGCAGTAGTGAAGTAGAGTAGATTAAATAACTATCTATTCCTAATGATTGAAATTTTGGTACCACACCAAATGCTAATCCTGTTAATCTAGTATTCGTTTTCCTAAACTTCATCCACATCAAATGAATTTTTTGTTTCCATCCTAGTTGTCCATCAAAATACTTAAAGTATTGATTCACATCTGGGATATTGATGAACATGGCAATTGGGTCTTCCTTATAATAAGCAAATCGAATCATGCGCTCATCCATCACAGGACTAAGAGATTTAAAAAGTTTCATAATTTGATCCTTCGTAATGGCTTTTGCTTCTCCATGTTGCGCCCATGCTGTATTGTAAATATGCACAAAGTCATTGGCATATTTGTCCAAACGTTTTTTATCTAGATGTTGAACGCTGTATTCTTCTTTTAATTTAAATTTTTCATAGCGTTCCTTGAATCTGTCAGGTAAATCTGCTGATAGGGGCTTGTGATAATAATATTGGTTATAAAAGTTTTCAAAACCATAATTAGCAAATAAGGTTTCATAATAAGGCGGGTTGAAAGACATGCCATACATAGGTTCCCTGTCATAGCCTTCTACCATCAGTCCCCACCATTTATCTCGATCTCCAAAATTCACTGGTCCATCCATGGCTTCCATGCCCTCGGATATCAACCATGCTTTTGCTGTATCAAATAGTAAGTTCGCTACTATTTGATCATTGATAGCATCAAAATAGCCAACACATCCAGTTGGAAACTCGGTGCCTTTGTTGATGTATTTTTTATAATGAAATGCTGCAATACGGCCAAGGGTCTTGCCAGTTTCGTCTTGAACAATCCATCTTTTTGCAGCACCATCTTTGAAAAGCTTATTCTTAGCAGGATTAAAAGTGTCCAACACTTCATTGTCTAATGGTCGAATATAGTTTGGGTT
>CAIZLI010000027.1 GCA_903933765.1 uncultured Bacteroidota bacterium | reverse complement strand
TGTGCCATCTTTTAATATTCCCATCAGTGTTTTGATTCCAGAAAATCATGATAATATTATTATTGCTGAGAAGTCAATTAGTGTTTCAAATGTCGTGAATGGCACCACAAGATTACAACCTTGTGTGATGCAGATTGGTCAAGCAGCAGGATTATTAGCAGCACAAAGCATCAAGGATGATTTTGCACCAAAAAATGTATCAGTAAGAAAATTGCAAAATATATTGCTTGAGGCAAATGGATACATTATGCCCTATGTTGATGTGAAACAGAGTTCACCATATTTTAAAGCAGTTCAAAGAATAGGTGCAACTGGATTGTTAAAAGGAGTAGGTGTGCCAAATGGATGGGCGAATACAACTTATTTTTACCCAGACAAACCTGTTTCATTTGCTGATTTTATTAGTACATGGAAAATGAAATTTGATTATCCTGCAAATTTGATTGAACATGAAATGACAATAGAAGATGCTGCAAATTTTGCGGCCATCCTTAGTGGTAAAAAAATAGATGAAATACTCCCAAGTTTTAAAACGCATTGGAATACTTTAAGCCTGACTGATTTTGATTTAAAAAGAAGTATCAAAAGGGTAGAACTTGCTGCTATCTTGAACGAATACGATGTGTTCAATCAGTTTAATGTGGATGTATTTGGCTTTTACATCAAATAAAATGCTGTAATTTTTATAAGCTAGTTTATTGTATTTTTGTACTCATGAAACATTCTCAAACCATTGGCATCCTCCTAACTTTATTGTTATTCTTTTGTACTACTCAGCCATTAGTAATCATTGAAAGTAGAAACTGGGTGATAACAGGATGGGATGCAGGTGCGTCTAATTTTGGACAATCAGGTAAGTTCTTATTTTATATTGGCATATTAGCCATCGTATTTTTTGCAATACCGTCCATCAATGTAAAGCGTTTCAATATGGCATGGGCTGCATTGCTTGTAGCTTGGAGTTTTAGAAACTATTTAGTTTTATCTGCATGTGCAATGGGGGAATGTCCTCGAAAACAATGGGCGCTTTATGCATGTATTGTTTTAAGTTTCGGCATTTTAATCATGACCTTCTTGCCTAAGCTTAAAACAAAATAACCCTCTTTTGGAGGGCTATTTATTATTTTGTTCAAAGGATTTTATTACGCTAATTGCTCAAGCCCTTTTCCAATTAATTGAACGGCTTCTTTAATCTGTGCTTCTGTAATAATCAATGGAGGTGCGAATCTAATTTTATCTCCATGGGTTGGTTTTGCAAGTATCCCTAATGCTTTAAGGTGTAAACATAAATCCCAAGCCGCTTCGGGGTTTTCATGTTTGATCACAATGGCATTTAATAATCCGCGTCCTCTTATAGAAGCAATAAATGGAGAATTTAAATTAGCTAATTCAGCCCTTAAAATTTCTCCCATTTTAAATGAATTTTCTACCATCTTTTCGGACTTGATGACTTCCAATGCTTTCATAGCAACTGCACAAGCCAATGGATTTCCTCCATAAGTGGATCCATGTTCGCCTGGCTTAATTTGTAACATCACAATATCATCTGCAAGTACAGCAGCAACTGGAATGGTTCCGCCACTCAATGCTTTTCCTAAAATCAAAATATCAGGACGCACATTTTCATGATCACATGCTAACAAAGTACCTGTTCTTGCCAATCCTGTTTGGATTTCATCCGCAATAAATAATACATTGTATTTAGTACATAAATCTCTAACGCCTTTTAAATAACCATCTGTAGGAATTACTACACCTGCCTCTCCCTGTATTGGTTCCACCATGAATGCTGCCACAGTTGGATCTTGTAAAACAGTTTCTAATGCAGCTAAATCATTATAAGGTACTAAGCCAAATCCTGGCATGTATGGGCCAAATCCTTTAAAGCTACTTGGATCAGTTGAAGAAGAAATTGCAGCAAGGGTTCTGCCCCAGAAATTACCTTCTGCAAAAATTACTTTCGCTTGATTTTCTGGAATCCCTTTTACATTATAGCCCCATCTTCTCGCTAATTTAATTGCCGTCTCGCCACCTTCAACACCTGTATTCATTGGCAATACTTTATCATAGCCAAAATATTCAGTGATGTATTTTTCATACTCCCCAAGTAGGTTATTGTAAAACGCTCTGGATGTGAGTGTTAATTTTTGAGCTTGATCTGTCAAGGCTTTGATAATCGCTGGATGACAGTGACCTTGGTTAACAGCTGAGTAGCCGCTTAAAAAATCAAAATATCTTTTACCATCCACATCGTATAAAAAAACGCCTTCGCCTTTTTCAAGCACGACAGGAACTGGATGATAATTATGGGCACCGAATTGGTCTTCAAGGGCAATATACTTTGCAGTATTTACACTCGTTTGTATTGGAGTAGACATGTACTATTTTTTTAAATAAAATGATAAAAACAGGAGGCGATCAAGTATTGTTAAACTTGATTAAAAAACTAAATCTTAAAATAAAAACGGGGAGCTTAATATCACCCTATGGGATGATTCAGAAAATCTAAATTAGAAAATAAGAATTTTGCCTTTATCATGCAGCTAAGATAGGGTTTTTGGCTAATTTTCCCATATTTGGACTTACATTCGCATAAATACAACTGCTTTGGAACCGCTCGTATCAATCGTTATTTTAAATTTTAATGGAGCAAATTACCTGAAGACATTTTTGCCTTCTGTACTCGCGACTACATACCAAAATAAAGAAGTTGTGGTGGCAGACAATGGTTCAAAAGACAATTCTTTAGAAATACTAGCAAAATATTTTCCAACTGTTAAAGTGATTCAAAATCCAACCAACGAAGGTTTTGCAGGTGGATACAACTGGGCACTTAAACAAGTGCAAGCCGATTATTATATTTTATTGAATTCAGATGTGCAAGTGGATGCCAATTGGGTTGGTCCAATGGTACAATTAATGGAATCAAATCCTACCATTGGTGCATGCCAACCAAAAATATTAGCACAAAAAGAGCCTACTAGTTTTGAATATGCTGGCGCAAGCGGTGGATGGATAGACGCCCTTGGTTACCCTTTCTCCAGAGGTAGGGTATTTGATGTATGTGAGCAAGATAAAGGGCAATATGATAGCGTAGAGCCTATTTTTTGGGCATCTGGTG
This sequence comes from uncultured Bacteroidota bacterium, assembly GCA_903933765.1. Classification (GTDB taxonomy): domain Bacteria; phylum Bacteroidota; class Bacteroidia; order Chitinophagales; family Chitinophagaceae; genus Sediminibacterium. The sequence goes on along the minus strand of CAIZLI010000027.1, from coordinate 1,127 downwards.
CTGCTATGATGATCCGATCTAAATTGTTTCATGATTTGGGTGGATTTGATGCAAGCTTTTTTGCACATCAAGAGGAAATTGATCTTTGTTGGAGGATGCAATTAGAAGGGCATGCTTTATATGCTTGTCCAAGTGCAGTGGTTTACCATGTGGGTGCGGGCACTTTACCTAGAGGCGGTAGAAAGGTTTTTTTAAATTTCAGGAATAACTTGATCATGTTAAGTAAGCACCTGACCGTCCAAGAATTAGTTTGGAAAATGCCAATGCGATTTGCATTGGATGGGATATCTGCTTGGAAAGGCTTACTGAGTGGGGATAGCTCCTTTTTTATTGCCATTTTTAAGGCCCATATAGCTGTAATGGGCTATTGGTTAACTGGCAAAGTCAACAGGAGTAAGCAATGCAAACCTATGGCTACAATAGGGGGTGTTTATAACGGGTCTGTGGTTTTTCAATACTTTGTAAAAAACAGGCAAAAATTTGATAAAATTATTACCAAACTCGTTCATAATTAAGAACTTGTTGTTATTTTTGCATCCGTAATTATATACTATGTCACAAGAAATACAAGAAACATCTACTAATAAAGACATCGCTAAGAACTGGGTAAGTTCTTCAAGATTCATTTTTTATGTATCTGTTTTCGCGCTATTATCATTGGTTTTAGGAAATTGTACTAAATTATTCAGTTCTGGTTTCAAGAAACCTACTGTAGAAGTGAATACAAGTTCACAGTACAAGCCTGAGTATAAATAGAAAAAAATTTTGTTGGTGTGCGTTGATTCCTTATTTTCGCAGTCCAAAAATAGTTCTTATTCAAGCGAAAGTAGCTCATTTGGTAGAGCACGACCTTGCCAAGGTCGGGGTGGCCAGTTCGAGCCTGGTCTTTCGCTCAAAAATCCCGTTCTTCGGACGGGATTTTTTTTAAGTCTGTAACAGACGCCTTGGTGGTGGAACTGGTAGACACGCAGGACTTAGACATTGTTCTTTAGATGAGCAAAATTTGAGTGCACTTCGAGAAATTGAAGATGTAGAACTCCGTAAATTCGGCGAACCCTTTTAAATGGGAATACCGAGCGAAGCCCGAAAGGGAACGTGTAGAGACTAGACACGGAGCACCTAAATCG
>CAIZLI010000026.1 GCA_903933765.1 uncultured Bacteroidota bacterium | reverse complement strand
GATCTCTAGCGTTCGAAAAGAAGACGATAAAAGATTCTATGAATACTTTGTTGTTCCTACCGAAGTGAAGGCGGCGCAAAAACTTATTGAAAAAAATTAAGTTCTAGGACTATTATTAAATGGATGAAGCTTTTACAGCTTCATCCATTTTTGTTTAAAGTTTCTCCAATGAACGTATTGTAAAAATCATCAAATCTTGTTGCATGCAGTAACCTAGATTCAATATGTCATCTGAATGTCAAAATACGCCATAGATTACACAATTATTCGTGATAGCCTTGATAGGACTGGAAAGGAAGTTTGACCTTTGCGTCCTGAATGAAAAAAATCCCTTGCCTCCTCTTTTTTTTAATCCTTCTACAAAGTGCTAATCTGTTTGCACAATCCCGTTTTGTAAAAGACACATTAGATGTTAGTGGTGACAGTGTGGTGGTGACTGCAACAAGAACTGAAAGAAAATTAAGCAATCTTACTGTACCTGTGACCATCATCAATGCAAAAACGATCCAACAAAATGGCTCATTGCGTTTGACGGATATCTTAAAAGAGCAAACAGGTATCAACTTAACCAGTGGATTTGGTGCAGGCATACAATTACAAGGATTAAATCCAGATTATACCATCATTTTAATCAATGGAGAACCCTTGGTGGGACGCACTGCTGGGGTATTGGATTTGAATAGAATAGCATTAGGAAATATTAAAAAAATTGAAATTGTAAAAGGGCCTTCCTCTAGTCTTTATGGAAGTGAAGCCATGGCAGGTGTGATTAATATTATTACAGATGCAAGCATGGGTGCGCCGTTGACAATTGGACTCAGGTATGGTACTTACAACACAGTAGACGCCAATCTTGAAACGAAGTTGCAAACCAAACACTTTCAATACCAAGGTTTTCTCAATAGTTATCTTACAGACGGGTATAGCATACGTCCCAATAGTAATAGTCGAGTTAGAACGCCTATTGAACGATATTCAACAACCCAACAAATCAAATGGGATTTATCTAGCAAAACCAATTTTGTATTGAACACGCGTTATACCAATGAACAAATACAAAATGAAATTGCCGTAACGAACAATGGTGTTACTATATATTCTATTGGTAAAGAAAATATAAAAGATTTTAATGCATCCGCTAGTTTAAACCATCGTTTTTCTAAAAATTTAAAAACGAGTTTAAGAACTTACACAACCACTTATGATGCTGTTCAAAATTTACTAACCATCAATGGACTACCATACAGAGATGTGTTAAATCATAATTTTAAGCGGATTGAAAACCAGACCGATTGGGATCTTAGTAAAAATTTGCAGGCAGTTTTTGGAATGGGTGCTGTTTGGGAAGGTGTAAAAAGTAGTCGCTATGATAGTGAAAAACTAAGAAAGCAAAACGATATTCAATATGCCTTTACACAATGGGAATGGAAGCCTTCGGAAAAATTGACTTTGATTGGAGGTCTGCGTTTTGATCAAAATACCCAGTTTGCTTCTGCGTATAGTCCAAAGCTGTCTATGTTATATAAATTGAATCCACAGCATCAATTTAGATTCAGTATTGGTCAGGGGTTTAAAGCGCCCGATTTTAGACAATTATTTTTAGACTTTACCAATGCAGCTGCGGGCAGTTATAGTGTATTTGGTGCTGCACAAGCACAACAAGTGATTGCGAGGTTAGATGCACTTGGACAAATTGGAAATTTATTTCCCAATTACTATTTATTAAAAGCACTTAAACCTGAATATTCCAATGGTATGCACTTTACCTGGGATTGGAAAATCAATTCAAGTTCAGTAATGTCCGTTCAGTTATTTAGAAATGATATCAAAAATTTAATCGAATCACAACAAGTAGGTACCTATATCTCGGGAGCGCAAATATTTAGTTATATAAATATTGGACGTGCATTTACTACAGGTTTTGAGGTAGAAGGACAACATCGATTCAATGCAAATTGGTCGATCAATGGGGGCTATCAGTATTTACGCACTGGCGATAAAGACCAGATTGCAGCAATTAAATCTGGCACAGTCTATACAAAAAATAGTCAAGGCTATAGTAGACTCATGAAGCTGAACGAGTATGTAGGCTTACCTAATACAAGTACACATAAACTACAAGTAAAATTAAATTATAATTCCCCCAAGGGTTATTACTTGAATCTAAGAGCCATTTACAGAAGCAGATGGGCCGTGAATAATAATAACGGTAATGAAGTTTTTGATAATGGTGATGTATTTGCAAGTGGCTATGTTGCCATCAACAGTGCTGCTGGCAAATCGTTCAAGAATGGGGTAAGTATACAAGGCGGTATAGATAATATATCTAATTATATCGATGCTACCAACCTGCCTAATTTACCTGGAAGGACATTTTACACCAGTATTAAATATGAATTACAACAAAATAAAAATTAAAACATAAAAATCAAAAACACATGAAAATGAATCTACAAAAAATTGCAATGGGATTAGGATTGAGTATTGCTTTAGTTGCTTGTAGCAAAGACGAAGAGACAATTGTTGTTCCAGTGAGCGCCATTACAGTGAAAGATCTTGCTGCAGATACTGTAACTGGTTTAGGCTTGGATGGTAGACCACAAAGCGCCCTCACCACAACTTATTATAGTCTAGTAGACAATAAAGCCATTGCTTCTACAGATGCTGCATCTACTAAATGGGATATTGCTTTTTCATCGACTAAAATTTTAATCAATGGAGGCACAAGTGGACCGGGTATTGGTGGTGCTTTTGTTCATATCGGCTCGTTTGATACGTTTACAAGTATACCGGCAGATTCAATTTTTAAAACGGATAATGCCAATGCGGCTTCTTATGCTATCCCATTAGGTAGTGGAAAGGCTTGGTATACTTATGACGGATTGACTACACTTGTAAGTCCAATTGCTGGCCGTGTGTTAGTAATCAGAACTGCAACTGGTAAATATGCAAAAATTGAAATTATAAGCTATTATAAAGGAGGTGTCACTTTGCCATCTACTGCATCAGTAAACGATAAATTATTCAAGCAACGTTATTACACATTTAGATATGCGTATCAACCAAATGGTTCTAAGACGTTTTAGCTTTAAAACTCCAAGTGATCAAAAACTCCGCAACGGTTTCGTTCGCGGAGTTTTTTCCTTTAGACATACTTACAATGGTCTTGCCTTCACCTGTTGCAATTGATTCGTTGATTGCAGCTTGAATCAATGCGCCATCCTCACAAGAAAATAAGATGGTGCCGGTTGCTTTTTTGATAAAATTCACTTCCATCTTTACGACAAGCATACTGATCTTTGGATTGCGTTTGTACACCTGTCCAAATGCCAACATACCCGAACACATTTCTGCCGCCATCGCCTCAACAGCGAAATAGATCGATTTAAAAGGGTTTTGACTGAACCAAGAATACTTGATTTTAACAGTACAAGTATTTGCATCAAAATGCGCAATCCTAAGTCCAGCAAAAAAGGCAGCAGGCAATTTTTGAAATAAAAAAAATCTGAACGAAATAGGGTTGCTAATTAAGGCACTAAATTGTTTAAAATTTGGGTTCATATCCGCGGAATTATCCTTAAATATAATAGATAAACCTTAATTTAGATCACTAAACCCTGCATTATGAACCAAGGATTGCAAACCTATGACTACATTGTTTTTGTATTGTATTTTATATTGATCTCCTCTTATGGAATTTGGATCTATCGAAAAAAGAATACCAACACCACCAATACCAAAGACTTTTTTTTGGCCGAAGGACAATTGACATGGTGGGCCATTGGAGCAAGTTTAATTGCATCTAATATTTCTGCAGAGCAGTTTATAGGCATGAGTGGCAACGGATTTAGACTAGGACTTGCTATTTCTGTGTACGAATGGTTGGCAGCGGTTTCCTTGGTGGTGGTGGCGATCTTTTTTATGCCAGTCTATTTAAAGAACAAGATTTATACCATGCCTCAGTTTTTAAAAACGAGGTATAATGAAACAGTCGCTATGATCATGGCGATCTTCTGGTTGTTCTTATACATCTTTGTCAACCTTACTTCTATTTTATATTTAGGCGCTATTGCAATTAATAATTTATCTGGAGGCACACATTTTCATTTGATCATGATTGGCCTAGCTGTTTTTGCATTGTTCATAACATTGGGTGGAATGAAAGTGATTGGTTATACGGATGTCTTTCAGGTATTGGTTTTAACAGTGGGTGGTTTAATCACATCTTATATTGCATTAACTGTAGTCAGCGAACAATTTGGTATGGGTAAGAATATGGTTGCAGGCTTTCAACACTTAATGCAAGCAGCACCAGATCATTTTAAAATGATATTTGATAAACCTGGTCCTGGTGCAACACAAAAAGAAATCGAAGACTATTCAAGTTTGCCAGGTATGGCCATGATGGTTGCAGGTATCTGGGTAGCACATTTAAATTATTGGGGATGTAATCAGTATATCACACAAAGAGCATTGGGTGCAGATTTAAAAACAGCAAGGACAGGTATTTTATTTGCTGCCTTTTTAAAATTAATGATGCCAATATTGGTAGTGGTTCCAGGTATTGCTGCTTATGTATTGTATCAAAATGGAGGACTACAAACACAGATGATGACAAATGGTGTGTTGAATCAAGACAATGCCTATTCGGCTGTGGTTGGATTTTTACCAGTGGGCTTAAAAGGCTTATCTATGGCGGCTTTGACAGCAGCAATTGTAGCCTCATTGGCAGGTAAAGCAAATAGTATTTCAACTATTTATTCATTAGATATTTATAAAAAGTATATCAATAAAGATGCTTCTGATAAAAAAATTGTCACAACAGGCAGGGTGATTATTATACTTTCATTATTGATAGCCATTATCATCAATTGGAAAGATACATTGGGTATTGGTGGTAAAGGTGGATTTGAATTTATCCAAAAATACACAGGCTATATTTCTCCAGCCATCTTCCCAGTTTTCTTGTTAGGATTCTTTTGGAAAAAAGCCACTTCGAAAGCGGCAATCACAGGTATCTTTTTAGGCGTAGTCCTTTCTATTGTGTTTGACAAATTCTTGCCGGGCTGGATGGGTAACGATACATTATTGTACACAGCGTATCCAACTGCATCTGGTAGTTTTGAAATTCCTTATTTAATTCAAATGGGCTGGGTATTTTGCTTCACCACTTTAGCAATTATAATAGTAAGCTTATTGGATGTGAATGGACAAAAACATGAAAATGACATCACCGAAGATCAAGGACAATTCAAATTATCCAACGCGCATTTAGCCATGGCCATGCTTGTTTTAGGTGTGGTGATTGCGTTGTATATAAAATTTTGGTAAGTAGTTAAACTAGTTGAGCAGCACTTTTAAATTACCTCTTTATAAAAGTCGCATACTATAATGCCCTAAGGTCGTGAAGAGGGCACAGCGAATGAGTACGCCCAAGCTACACCAAAACACCATTTTATTGGTGGGTACATTAAAGCCCACACCAATACCAATACTAATGGGTGCGCCTACGGTCATAGTGCCCAATAAGCCAAGTCCTATGACGCCATATTTTTCCCAAATTTTCAATACAAATCCAGGCTCTTTTTTAATTTTTTCGACTTTGTTTTTTCTAAATTGATTGACCCAGGATTTTATTTTGTCGCCTAGGTAAGCGGCTACAAAAACACCTAATAATCCACCAACAAAACTCGCTAAGAATATCATGATTGGGGAGAGTCCAAATGCAAATCCAGCAGGGATAGCGGCATAAATTTCAAAAGTGGCAAGACCAGCTACAGTGAGGATTTTATAAATCATTTTTGGTATTTAGAATCGTAAAGCTAACAATAAATAGGGGCTATTTCTGAATTCATTTATTAAATAAAACTTAACTTTAAGCTACCACAAAACCTAAAGTATGGAACGTAGACAACTCTTAAAACAATCTGCTTTTGCAATTGCTGCATTTTCCTTTTCTCGTGAACTTTTTGCAAACGCACCCAATACGCATTTGGATTTTAATCCAGCAGCTTTGAATAGTTCGAATATGCTAAGTAGTATGATAAGATTAGGCTCAAATGAAAATCCACATGGACCATCTACATTAGCGAAACAAGCAATGATAGACGCAGTAGGTATTTCTAATCGCTACCAATGGGATATGAATGCAGAATTAAAAACTGCGATTGCAAACATGACTGGTCATACAAAAGATCATGTTGCACTAGGAGCAGGGTCTTCTGAATTATTAGGAATTGTTTCATTATGGGCGGCATATAAAAAAGGCAATGTGGTGGCATCTGAGCCAACATTTAAATTGTGGATGCCTGCGGCAAGACGCATGGGCTTGCCAACCAAATTAGTTCCATTAACGGAAACTAAACACAATGATCTAGATGGATTAATGAAGGCGATGGATCAAGAAACAAAGATGGTTTATTTATGTAATCCAAATAATCCAACAGGTACAGTGAGTCCAACAAGTGCATTAGAAAACTTTATTCAAAAAGTAGCTAGCACAACCATTGTTTTGCTAGATGAAGCTTATACAGATTATTACGATTCACCATCTATGTCTATAATGATAGACACTTATCCAAACTTAGTGATTGCAAAAACATTTTCTAAAACCTTTGGCATGGCGGGTGCAAGAGTTGGGTATGTATTAG
>CAIZLI010000025.1 GCA_903933765.1 uncultured Bacteroidota bacterium | reverse complement strand
TACTCCATGGGTTCTAGTCTTTTTTTAGGAACGCAAAATACGGAAAAACCCTCAATTTTCATTTTTTAAACTACCTTTGTTTATCATTAAAAATCAAGCATATGCCCGGTTTTGAATTATTTGGAGCAGAAGAAAAGAAAGCAGTCAATGAAGTCTTAGAGACAGGTATTTTAATGCGTTATGGATTCGATGGTCCAAGAAAAGGAATTTGGAAATCCAAGGAGTTAGAAGCAGCAGTTTGCTCGACTTTTGGTTCAGAATATGCACAACTTACCTCTAGTGGAACAGCAGCTTTGACGACTGCAATGGCTGCCTTAGGAGTAGGTGCTGGAGACGAGGTGATCATGCCTGCTTTTACATTTGTGGCAAGTTTCGAAGCGATTTTAAGCATGGGTGCTATCCCTGTTTTGGTGGATATTGACGAAAGTTTGACTTTATCACCCGCAGCAGTGAAAGCGGCTATTACGCCAAAAACAAAATGTGTGATGCCTGTACATATGTGCGGTAGCATGGCGGATATGGATGCATTGGTGGCCATTTGTAAAGAACACAATTTAATTTTATTAGAAGATGCTTGTCAAAGTATTGGCGGCACATATAAAGGAAAGCATTTAGGAACGATTGGACATGCAGGCACATTCTCCTTTGATTTTGTAAAAACAATTACTTGTGGTGAAGGGGGTGTGGTGATGACCAACGATCAAGAAGTGTATACAAAGTCGGATGCATTCACAGACCATGGACATGATCATTTAGGAGTAGACAGAGGTGCAGATTTACATCCTGCTTTGGGCTATAACTTTCGTATCAGTGAATTACATGCGGCGGTGGGTTTAGCACAAATCAAAAAATTAGATACATTTTTAGCGATTCAAAAAAAGCATAACCAAATTTTACGTTCTTATTTAGAGCAAGTGCCAGGCATTCAATTTAGAGTGGTGCCTGATCCAGCTGGAGATAGTCATAGCTTCTTAACTTGGTTCTTGCCAAGTCAACAGCATACCGAAAATGCCATTGCTGCATTCAAAGAAGCTGGTATCCTTGCCGGTAATTTTTATTGGTACGGAAACAATTGGCACTATATCAGAAAATGGGATCATTTAAAAAATGCAACCAGTTTGTATCCATTATCCAAGGAACAACAAAGCGCATTGATTGCATTACAAAATACTGATTTTTCCAAAAGTGATGCAGTGATGAGTAAATGTATTTCAACCGCAATTAGTTTAGTATGGACAGAAGCGCAGGTGCATGAAAAAGGCGCTGCTTTTCTTGCCGTTTTGCAAAAAGTGGTAGCATAAGCTTAGGTTATGGCACTAGGACAATCCATGCAGCAAAGACAATTACAAAGATTGTCACCTCAGCAAATCCAATTGATGAAATTGTTGCAAATTCCTAGTGCGCAGATTGAGCAAAGAATTAAAGAAGAATTAGAGGAAAATCCAGCTTTAGAAGTGGATGTTGCCTTACTCGAATCCGACTTTACATCTCCTGAAGAAATGAATGATGAATTGCTGCAGGACATGCATGATGACGAAGAAGCAGTCCCTGTCGATGAATTTGAGATGAGCAACGAAGAACTCAGTGAATACAGCTATGACGATGAAGTGGCAGATTATAAAACCAGAGACGATTTTTACCCCGAACTAGATAATGATAAAGTGATTCCGATTAAAGCGGAAATGAGTTTGCACGAAGTGTTGATGGATCAATTAAGTATGCTAGCGCTGGATGATAGAGCATTTAAAATTGCAGAACAAATTATAGGAAGTTTAGATGACGATGGTTATTTAAGAAGGGCCATGCAGTCTATTGCAGATGACTTGGCTTTTAAGCAAAGCATGTGGGTAGAGGAAAAAGAAATTGAACAAATCTTAAAACAGGTCCAAGCATTTGATCCAGTTGGTATTGCTGCAAGAGATTTAAAAGAATGTTTATTAATTCAATTACGCAGAAAGGGAGAAGGCGAGTCTGCACATTTGTCCGATAGCAGAGGAAAATTATACTCCGATGATGAAGCAAGAAAAATTGCGATCCTTATTTTAGAAAAATATTTTGAAGAGTTTACCAGAAAGCATTACGATAAAATTCAAAAGAGTTTACATTTAGATGAATCTGGCATGAAGGAAGTATTGCATCAGATTCTTACACTTAATCCAAAGCCAGGTGCGGAGACAAGCTATACCAATGAGGCAGAAATGTATATCATTCCTGATTTTACAGTACTGATTAACAATGGCAAATTAGAATTAACATTGAATAGCCGCAATGCACCTCCATTGGTCATAAGTGATGATTATAAGTTGATGTTGAAAGAATACGAGGGTGGAAAGAAACAAGACAAGTCTCAAAAGGAAGCGGTTTTTTTCATCAAGCAAAAGATTGATTCAGCTAAATGGTTTATCGAGATGATCCTGCAAAGACAACAGACTTTATTGTTAACGATGAATGCAATTTTGGATTATCAGTCTGCGTTTTTCTTGAGTGGTGACACCACATCGCTTCGTCCAATGATCTTAAAAGACATTGCTGAAAAAACAAATCTAGATGTCTCCACCGTGAGTAGGGTGGCCAACAGTAAATATGTGCAAACCGAATTTGGCACTTATTTATTGAAATATTTTTTTAGTGAATCATTGACCACAGATAGTGGAGAGGAAGTCAGTACAAAAGAGGTGAAAGCAATCCTAAGGGAATTAATAGAAGGGGAAGACAAACTAAAGCCTTTGAGTGATGATGAGTTAACCGATCAGTTACAAGAAAAAGGGTACAATATTGCAAGAAGAACAGTCGCAAAATATAGAGAACTTTTAAATATACCAGTCGCAAGGCTTAGAAAAGAATGGTAGCCAATTCAACTATGGAAAATTCCCAACCTAAAATAGTCAAATACATAGCACATTTATTGTCTTATGTATTGCACCCACTTTTTATCCCTACCTATTTTTTTCTTTTTTTAATGCAGGTATTGCCATTTGAATTTGTAGGCATTACAGAATGGCAATTAAAAATGCGTTTATTTAGCGTCGCCTGGTTGACCGCATTCTTTCCTGCTTTTGCAGTTTTCTTATTATGGAGATTAAAATTAAGTGATAGCATTTTCTTAAGAACGCAAAAGGAAAGGATTATCCCTTATGTGATTACGATGTTTTTTTATTGGTGGATGTATTATCTGAGTAGAAATTTCACAGACCAGCCTATTGCTTTAAAATTCTTTTATCTAGGCATTTTTGTGGCAAGTGCCATTGGCATGACGGTGAATAATTTCATGAAAGTAAGCTTGCACGCAATGGGTATCGCTGGCTTGACGACTGCTGTTATTCTAGTAAGTGTTTTTTATCCAGTGAATAATGCAGTCTGGGTGTTACTGGCTGTGCTTTTAACAGCATTGGTCATTAGTGCAAGATTGGTTGTAAGTGATCATACTAAAAAAGAATTAATTGTAGGTTTGTTCATAGGAGTGTTCACGCAGGTGGCCGCTTATTTGTGGGTAGTTTAAATTAAAAATTGTATCGTATGTGGTATCGTTTAGGACAAAATATTTTAAAGTATAAAAAAACCTATTTGTTTTTTATACTCCTGAGTACGGTTGTGATGGGGTATTTTGCTGTACAAATTAAACTAAGTTATGAGTATACTAAGGCGATACCTTCCGACAATCCTAAATTTATTGTCTATAACGAGTTCGTAAAAAAATATGGTGTTGATGGAACGACAGTTGTCGTAGGCTTTAAGACGGATGATTTTTATACAAAGGCGTTCTTTAATCAAGTAGATGCTTTACATAAGACGATCAAGCAAAATAGCGCAGTGGCCGAAGTGATGAGTATTCCAACTGCCTATACGATTTCAAAAGACAGTGTCGATACCAAGTTCAACGCTGCAAAAATATTCCATGCGCCTTATACATTGGATAGTGTATTACTAGCTGACAAGACAGTTTTTGAGAACCTGCCTTTCTATCAAAATTTGTATTATAATCCAGACAGCAATAGTTATATCATGGCGATTTCTTTTATCGCCGATTCTATCAATAGCATTTCTAGAACTAAAATCATAGGGTCGATTCAAAATGAATTAGACCGCTTTAGCCAATCTACCAAGACCGAAGTGCACATAAGCGGTTTGCCTTTTATTAGAACCATCATGGCAGATCGTATTAAAAAAGAAATGCTATGGTTTTTGATTGGATCACTTATTTTATCAGCCATTACATTATTGGTTTTCTTTAGATCTGTTTCCGCTACCATCATGAGTTTGGCTGTGGTGTTAATGGGCGTAATATGGAGCTTAGGTACGATGGTGTTATTGGGACAAAAGATTACTTTATTAACTGCATTGATTCCGCCATTGATTGTGGTAATTGGCATTCCAAACTGCATCTACTTTTTAAATAAATACCATACCTCTTATAAGGAAACCAATGATAAGGACAAGGCACTAGTTCAGATGGTCGGTAGAATGGGGGTAGTGACTTTATTTTGTAATATTACCGCAGCGATTGGCTTCTTTGTATTTGCATTAACCAAGAGCCCTTTACTTAAAGAATTTGGTTGGGTATCTGGATTGAACATTATGATTTTATTTTTCATAAGTTTATTTTTTATCCCTCCAGTGCTTTCTTATTTACCTGCGCCAAAAGCAAAGCATGTTCGTTATTTAGACAATGCATATTTAGAAAAGATATTGCTTAAAATAGAACGTTGGGCATTCACCCATACCAAGTGGGTCTTTGGAATTACCATTCTTGCGATACTTATATCATTGGTAGGCGTTTTACAAATTAAAAAAGAAGCATTTATAGTAGATGATTTGCCAAAGCAAGATAAATTGTACACCGACTTAAAATGGTTTGAACAACATGCGGGTGGGGTGATGCCTTTAGAAATATTAGTTGACACCAAAAAACCGAATGGTTTAATCAGATCTATTAAGCCTTTAGAACAAATAGACGAGTTCAATACCTTCCTTTTAGAGCAACCAGAATTGGGTAAGCCATTGGGTTTGTTAGAAGGCATTAAGTTTGCCAAGCAAGCATTCTATGATGGAGATAGTTTATCCTATGCAGTGCCGACAGGAACAGAAATGGCATTCATTGGTCCTTATTTTGCAAGCGCAGCTCCAAAAGAGGGTGTAAAACCAGCGGCAAATAACCCAGCACAACTATTGAATAAATTCATTGATTCTGCTAAACGTCAAACAAGAATCAGTGTGAATATGAAGGATATTGGAAGTGCTAAGCTTCCAGTATTATTGCAAAAGATAGATAGTGCTTCCATTGCTATTTTTGATACCGCTAAGTACAATGTAGTGATTACTGGAAGTAGTGTCACATTTTTGGAGGGCAGTAATTTTATTGTAAAGGGTTTAGGAGAATCTATATTTTGGGCCTTTTTATTGATTGCAATTTGTATGATTTTCTTATTTAGGTCTTTCCCTATTTTAATTTGTTCTTTGATACCTAATATCGTACCCCTTTTTATTACAGCCGGTATCATGGGATGGACGGGTGTTTCTTTAAAGCCTTCGACAGTCTTGGTATTTAGTGTGGCATTAGGTATCGCGATAGATGTGACAATTCGTTTTTTAGTGAACTATAAGCAGGAATTGCCGCATTTAAACTATCAAGTGCATACCACATTGGTGCAAACAATCAAGCATACTGGCATTAGTATCATCTACACCTCATTGGTCTTGGTGGCTGGTTTTATTATTTTCTGTTTCAGTGATTTTGGTGGGACTAAAGCATTGGGCTGGTTGACTTCGATCACTTTAGTGGTAAGTACACTCACCAACTTAGTATTGCTGCCAGCATTAATTAAATCCTTTATTAAGTCAAAATAATTTTGATACATCTTAGATAGATGCATAAAAAAATAGCGCTTCAAATCTGAAGCGCTATTTTTATTTAAAACCGAATGCACTTAAAGTGCAGTTCAACTCATTTTGATGTCCTAAGGAAGCAATTCTTTTAGTGTGTTTTGTAAAGCACTGCCTCTTAAGTCTGTTGCAATAATTTTTCCTGTTGGATCTAAAAGTACATTGAATGGAATGCCCTGAATTTGATAGGAATTCACCACAGTGCTTTCCCATTTTTTTAAATCACTAATTTGTAACCAATTTAATTTGTCTTGTTGGACTGCTTCTAGCCAGTCTTCTTTATCATCATCTAAAGAAACCCCAAGAATGGTGAAATTTTTAAGTTTGAATTGCTCATAAGCAGCAACCACATTTGGATTTTCTCTTCTACATGGGCCGCACCAACTAGCCCAAAAGTCCACCAATACATATTTGCCTTTTAAGCTACTCAATGTGATGATTTTACCTGTAGCATCTTGTAATGCAATTTCTGGCGCCATTGATCCAACCGTGATCGCACTTGCTGGGCTTGCTGCCTGCACTTGCCCACTTAAAATGGTTACAAATTCAACTAAAGGTTCGGCTTTTGTTTTTTCTGCAACCGCCTTGGCGATTGCTAGTACCTTATTTATTTCCATTGATCTTAAAGCCATGCCTAATGCATAATAAATGAGTGCTGGGCTATTTGAATTGTTGATGGTATTTTCAACATGGTCATTGAGTGCTTGGATCTTTTTATCTTTCTGTTGTTGAAGATAAAAAACACTACTGTCTTTACCATTGCTTTCTTGCAAATTGTCTAAAGCGTAAAGTGTCGCAAATAAGGATGAATCTTTAGACCTGTAAGATTTCATGTATTGAATCATTGCTTCACTATGTGGAGATCCTTTGACTGTATAGCTTGCATAATTCGTGGCATCGGCATTGATCTGAATTTGTTCCTCATCATTGATAAAGCTAATATCTAAGGCATCCCCACTACTTAGTCGGTAGATGCCTTCTTGTTTTGCAATGAATTCAAAATTGTATTTTCC
>CAIZLI010000024.1 GCA_903933765.1 uncultured Bacteroidota bacterium | reverse complement strand
GAATGTTGGTTCAGCATTTACTTTGACCAAATAATCCTTTTCTTCCTGCATTCTGTCATCCAAATTAAATTCAGCAACAGTCGTCTTTTCGCTTTTGCAAGCATCCAACACAACGCTCGCGGAAACTGTTCCAAGTATTAATGCTTTGATGGATTTTCTTCTGTCCATGGTAATTAGTTTTAAAGATTTTGTTTTTGTAACTGATCCAAAATGTATTCCGATGTGCGCATTGACAATGCCAAGATAGTCCATGTGATATTTTTGTCTGCTTGAGACGTAAATACAGAACCATCTACGCAAAATAAATTCTTACAATCATGCGCTTGTCCCCAAGCGTTTAATGGTGCAGTTTTTTTATCTGAACCCATACGCACTGTACCTGCTTCATGGATGATATTTCCAGGATTGGATAAACCATAATTATTGGTGGCATCATCCTGATCACCCCATGTAATGACAGCGCCCATTTCGAGCATGATTTCACGGAAGGTTTCTTTCATGTGTTTTGCTTGCTTGATTTCATATTCTGAATTCTTACAATTAAAATTTAAAACTGGAATACCATATTTATCTACTACATCTGGGTCTATCTTACAATGGTTCTCAAAACGAGGTACTGCTTCTCCTCGACCTCCCATACCTACACTTGCGCCGTAAAAGAAACGTACGTCTTCTTTTAATGAGCTTCCATATCCGCCTTCCTCTTTTGTTTTTCCATTCACTTTGAATTTACCATTCAATCCTTGCGTGCCCATACCAAAGCCATAGCCTGGTTGGCTCATACCGCCCCAATATTCAATATGGTAACCACGTGGGAAGTCTAATTTTTTATTATCTAACCACCATGGTGTATACACGTGCATGCCACCCACACCATCTTCGTTATAACGCTTACGACCCATTAAATTAGGAATCACACCACCCAATGCAGCTCCAGTTGAATCATGTAAATAATGTCCCACTACACCAGAACTATTCGCTAATCCGTTTGGATGTTTTTGTGATTTAGAATTCAATAACAAACGTGCGGTCTCACAAGTACTTGCACCAAGGATCACCACTTTCGCATTGATCTGGTATTCTTGTTTATCCATTTTGTTGACATAAGAAATGCCTTTTGCTTTTCCTTCACTGTCTGTTAAAACTTCACGCGCCATCGCTCCTGTAATCATGTCCACATTGCCAGTCATCACTGCTGGTTTTACCAAAACAGAGGAAGATGAAAAATCACCATAGACTTTACAAGAACGATTACACTGTCCACAATAAAAACAAGCACCGCGTTCGTCGTTAATTTTTTTAGTTAAAATAGATAATCGAGAAGGGATCACTGGGATATTAATACCAGTAGCCGCTTTTTTAAACATCAATTCATGTAATCTTGGTTTTGGAGGTGGTAAAAAGATACCGTCTGGATCATTCTCCAAACCTTCATTCGTTCCGTATACACCAATTAATTTATCTATTTTATCATAATAAGGTTTTACATCTTCGTAACCAATTGGCCAATCATCGCCTAAGCCATCGATGCTTTTTCGCTTAAAATCTTTTGGACCAAATCGCAATGAAATACGTCCCCAGTGATTGGTACGTCCACCCACCATTCTTGCTCTCCACCAATCAAAATGATCGGCACCTTTTGTTTGCGTATAAGGCTCCCCATCAATTTCCCAGCCCCAGAATGAAGCATCGAAATCACCGAAGGGTCTCATTTTTGTACTTGCCCCACGACGTGGTGAATCCCATGGATTTTTCATTTGAGAAGAATGCTTTGCTGGATCAAAATCAGGACCTGCTTCTAGTAAACATACTTTCAATCCTGCTTTTGCTAAAACATAAGCAGCCATTCCACCTCCCGCACCAGAACCTACTATGACTGCGTCATAATTTTTAGGGGCTACTTTAACTTGAAAATCTGACATAAGTGAATCGTTTTTCTAGTGATTATTAGAACTATGAATTTACTAGTTTTTATTTATTGTTGTAAATTTTTTATTTGAAAGTTTGTGGGTAGAAAACCCAAAAGGCCCCGTTTATGGGGGCCTTTTGAAAAATCATAAGAGGATGTTTTTGTGAATTTTATATTTTATAAAAATTCACAAAAAATCAACTACATCCCATGCTTGTTCCGCAGTTTAAACATTTGTAACAAGTACCGCTACGGATAGTGATATGTCCACAAGTGCTACAAGCAGGCGCATCGCTTTGCATGCTCTTTGCTGCTGCAGTAATATTGTCCATTGAACCACCTTCGTTGACAGCTGCTACCACATTTGCTTTTGCAGCAGTTACTTGAGTAGCTGGAGCAGTTACGCGAATGCTACTCAGTTCAGGCTTTCCCACAAGGG
>CAIZLI010000023.1 GCA_903933765.1 uncultured Bacteroidota bacterium | reverse complement strand
TGTTTGAATGTCAAAATTACAATGCTTTGCGCTCATTTAAGCGACTTGCGACCTTTTTTCCTTAAATATTATTTCTAGTAATTAGGGTATAGTAAATAAATAGCTTTCCTCGTAATCCTAAAAACGGATTACTCCAGAAACTATTTATTTACTGCGCCTGCATAGAAATTTAGCAATAAACATAGTACCCCGAAGCCGATTTCGGTTCTTTCCGCATGAGGATGAGGGGTAGCTATGTTTATTGCTTCAACAGCTTCTTTCGATATAAAAAAACAGATTACGAGGAAAGCTATTTTTTACAAAGCGCAGATGAAAAGATAATTAGCGCTTGGCTTTAAAGAAGGATTGTATTAGAGCGGCGCATTCTTCTTGCAAGATGCCTCCAGTGAGGGTAGTGGATGGATGGAAGGGATTTTTTTCAGTGACACGACGATAGCTATTTTTTTCGTCGTAGGCGCCAAACACAATATGTCCAATCTTGTTCCAATATAAGGCGCCTGCGCACATCAAACAAGGTTCTAAGGTTACATAGAGTGTTGCTTCTGGTAGGTATTTGGATTGTAAGTTTTCACATGCACTAGAAATTGCTAGGATTTCAGCATGGGCTGTAACGTCTTTTAAAAGTTGTACTTGATTGTATCCTTTAGCAATGACCTGATCGTTCATGACAATGACAGCACCCACGGGTACTTCATCTTCATCAAAAGCCCTCTTAGCTTGTAAGAGGGCCTGACGCATAAAGAGTTCATGTTTATTTTCCACTAGTAGGTGTGACGGTGCTTATAATTTTTGGATACGAATATTTCTGTACCAAACTTGATCACCATGATCTTGTAAACTGATATGTCCAGAAAATACTTTTCCAAAATCAGGTGATTCACCTTTCGAGAATTTACTTCTTCTAATTAATTCCTTCCAGCTATCATCTCCCAAATGTGTGTTGACAGTAGTTACACCATTTAATTTCATGACTAATGTTCCTTTGTTGACAATGATGTCTACTTGATTCCATTGCTCTGCAGGTTTAACGCCTGACTCGTCACCTACAATTAGATCATATAAATTACCAGCTCTATGGCTTATGATTTTACTATCTGGATGACCATCATTATCTAAGACTTGCATCTCAGGTCCTGTATGCCAAGTATTTTTATATTTTGTAGGATCATTTTGCACAAAAAAGATAATACCGCTATTGCCATTCTTGGCAATCTTCCATTCTAATTGTAAATGAAAATTGGTAAAACTTTCGTTGGTCACAATATCACCACCACCTACTTTAACAGAAGGGTCAAACATTAAAGCGCCATCTACTACTTTCCAAGCTTCGCCTGCAGTTGTTTTTCCAAAAGTATGCCAACCATCTTTTGTTTTTCCGTCAAATAATGAAATCCATTTGTCTTGCGCTTGTACTTGATTAAATCCAAGTGCTGCAATGGTTATTAAGGTTAAAGCAAGCAATTGTTTTTTCATAATGATTAATTGAGGCGTTAAAAAAATAGGATGTATGTCGACTACCAATTTCTAATTGAATTGGAATTATTTTTTTAATAATAAAATATATTTCACCATGGCTTCTGCATCCTCTTGGCTAAGGTTTGCATGAGCTGTCATTGGAATTGCACCCCAGTTGCCACTTCCGCCCTTGATAATTTTTCCGGCTAACATTTCGATATTGTCATCTGTATTTTCATATTTCGCAGCCACTTCTTGGTATGCAGGCCCTATATTTTTTTCAGCTACTTTATGACAAGTTAAACAGTCACTTCCTGCTATCAATGCCAATCCTTTTGAATAATCTGGATTGTCAGATAATTTAGTTTCAGAACTAGCTGCTGCTTCTGTTGTTGCTTCAGTTTTTGTTGCTCCACCACCACATGCCACTAATAAAAAGGCTGCCGAAAGGGTGTATAAAATTTTACGCATAATGTATAGTTTGATTGTGTAAATTGAATAGTTGATTTGAATGATTAAATTCCTAATATTTTTTTGTTAAACGATTCGTCAGATCCAGTGTTAGCAAAATCGTCAAATGCTTTTGCTGTAACAGGAATGATATGGTTTTGAATAAATACAGCACCTTCTGCTGCGCCCACTTCGGGGTGCTTTAAACAACATTCCCATTCCAACACTGCCCAGCCTTTATAATCATATGCTGCTAACTTGCTAAAGATACTTTTAAAATCTACTTGACCATCACCAAGCGATCTAAATCTTCCTGCACGATCGATCCAGTTTTGATAGCCGCCATATACACCTTGTCTTGCACTCGGATTGAATTCGGCATCCTTTACATGAAACATTTTAATGCGTTCATGGTAGGCGTCGATATAACCTTTATAGTCCATGCATTGTAATACCAAATGCGATGGATCAAATAACAAACAAGCACGAGGATGATTTCCTACTTTTTCTAAAAACATTTCATAAGAAACGCCATCATGCAAATCTTCTCCTGGATGAATTTCATAACATAAGTCTATGCCAGCTGCATCAAATTCATTTAAAATTGGTAACCATCTTTTACCTAATTCAGCAAAGCCAGTTTCTACTAATCCTGCAGGTCTTTGTGGCCATGGATAAACAGTATGCCATAACAAGGCACCACTAAATGTTGCATGTGCATTTAATCCTAAATTTTGAGATGCTTTTGCTGCATATTTTAATTGTTGCACAGCCCATTCGGTTCTTGCTTTGGGATTACCTCTATATTCAACTGGTGCAAATCCATCAAACTGCGCATCATAAGCAGGATGCACCGCTACCAACTGTCCTTGTAAATGTGTTGATAATTCTGTGATTTCTAATCCTGCAGCTTGCACGATGCCTTTGATCTCGTCGGCATAGGTTTTGCTTTCAGCTGCTTTTTGTAAATCAATACAACGTGCGTCCCAACTTGGAATTTGCACTCCCTTGAAACCCAATCCTGCAGCCCATTTACAGATACCTTCTAAGGTATTGAATGGAGGTTGATCTCCTAAAAATTGTGCTAAAAATATACCAGGTCCTTTTACTGTTGTCATATTATAATGATTGCCTTTTTTAAATATCGCATTTAAATCTTATGTGCTGTCCATTTTTGATCAGAACCTGCAGATAAAACTACATTATCAATAAATGCCATCCCTCTAATGCCATCTTCTACGCCTGGAAAATCTAACATTTCAGGGGTTGGAGTGGTGCCATCTATTTTTGCTGACAAAGTGAGTGCAAAGTTTCTATAAATATTGGCGAATGCTTCTAAATAGCCTTCAGGGTGTCCGCCTGGAGTGCGGCAATTATGGGTTGCGAAGCTCGATAAATGTGCGCCATAGTTAGCACCAGCTCTAAGAATTTGTGTGGGCTGATCCAACCATTTTACGATCAATGTATTGGGATCATGTTGAAACCATTCAACGCCACCATGTTCACCATATACTCTAATTTTTAATGCATTTTCTTCTCCTGCTGCAACTTGCGATGCCATTAATACGCCTTTCGCACCATTGTCAAATTTTAAAAGTACTGCACCATCATCATCCATCACACGGCCTTCTACTAAAGTATTTAATTCAGCACAGATGTGGGTGATTTTTGCCCCTGTAATATATTCAGCTAAATGTGCAGCATGCGTTCCAATATCACCCATCACAGAACTCTTACCCGATTTTTTTGGGTCTGTCCTCCAAGCAGCTTGCGCATTGCCTTCTCTCTCGGATAATCTACTTAACCATCCTTGAGGATACTCCACCCAAACCTTACGAATCTTACCCAGCTTGCCTTCGCGCACCATGGCCTTGGCTTGTTTGACCATTGGATAACCAGAATATGTATGTGTCAAGCAAAGTGTTAAGCCAGTTTCTTTCAATTTTTGTTCTAATAATTTTGCTTCTTCTAATGAGAATGTAATTGGTTTTTCAATCACTACATTAAATCCATTTTCCAATGCCATCATAGCTGGTGCAAAATGCGCAAAATTTGGTGTAACAATGGTCACGAAATCAATACGCTCATCGGCTGGCAACTGCGCTTCTTTCGTAATCATTTCCTCATAAGTTAAATAGGTTCTTTCTTTAGGAA
The DNA here is from genome assembly GCA_903933765.1 of uncultured Bacteroidota bacterium. Lineage (GTDB taxonomy): Bacteria > Bacteroidota > Bacteroidia > Chitinophagales > Chitinophagaceae > Sediminibacterium. The sequence continues at coordinate 7,183 of CAIZLI010000023.1, read as the reverse complement.
GAAATAAAGCCTCCCCAGATGCTAGCGCAATTTCTGGATTGATACTGAGTGCGCCACATTTTACTTCAATGAGTCCATCCATATTAGCAGCAAGTCGATGTATGGCACCAATGAATGCATCTTTGCCACCACCTACCATGCCCATGCGTAGTTTTCTATTCATTATAAAGGGAGTTTTTAAGCTTAAAATAAGCTGATTGTGTCAAAATAACACTTTCAGCCTATCGTAAGAGCAATTTCCTCATTATTTCTCAAAAAACCCCTTTTTTTCTTGTAAAATATTTGAAAAGAATGCAAAAATAAAATTACATTTATAAACGCATCTAATGCTTGCTTACTATGTCTTCACCAATGAATAGACGAAAATTACTGAAACAAGTTGTATCCGGTTCTGCCGCTTTTGCTGCTGGTTTGGTATTACCAGATCAAGTGAAAGCACAAGTGGAAAATGCATCCAGCTTTTTAACGGATACTGCCAAATTAAATGGCAATATCAACCATAGTGTATGTAGATGGTGTTACAGTGATTTGAGTTTGGATGATTTATGTAAGGAAGTGAAACGCATTGGGTTCAACGCGATTGATTTATTGAAACCAAATGAATGGGATACGGTAAAAAAATACGGCATTGATTGTTCTATGTGTTATACTGCTGGTGAAACAAGTTTGACTAAGGGCTGGAACAACCCGATACATCATCCTTGGTTGATCAAAGATTATTTGGAAGCAATTCCTTTAGTAGCAGCAGCTGGCTATAAAAATTTAATTTGTTTTTCCGGCAATCGAAATGGCATGGATGATGCTACAGGATTGAAAAATTGTGTGGAAGGATTAAAACAAATTATGCCATTAGCCGAAGCGAAAGGGGTGACCATACATATAGAATTATTCAATTCAAAAGTAGATCATAAGGATTATATGGGGGATAAGTCTGCATGGGGTATTGAACTTTGCAAACAATTAGGTTCTCCAAATTTTAAAATTTTATTTGATATCTATCATATGCAAATAGATGAAGGAGATATCATTCGTTCTATTCAAGATAGTCATGCATATTTTGGGCATTATCACACAGCGGGTGTACCAGGCAGACATGAATTAGATGACCGTCAAGAATTAAATTATCCAGCGATTATGCGTGCGATCAAAGCCACTGGATACAATGGTTATGTGGCGCATGAATTTATTGCAACGAACCCAGATAAAATTAGTTCACTCAAGCAAGCTGTCACAGTTTGCGATATTTAAATTTTGCTTTTCAAAACCAATCATAACAACTTATAAATTTTTTACAATGGCCGAACAACAGTATGACGCAATCGTAGTAGGTTCTGGAATCAGTGGTGGATGGGCTGCCAAAGAGCTTACAGAAAAAGGACTTAAAGTCTTGATGTTAGAGCGTGGAAGAAACATAGAACATATCAAGGATTATGTGAATGCTGATAAAGAAGCATGGGACTTTCCGCACAGAGGTGGTAGAACGCAACAGATGATCGAAGATTATCCTGTGTTGAAACGTGACTATCCATTGAACGAAACGAATTTAGATTATTGGTGTTCTGACAAAGACCATCCTTATACTGAAACAAAACGTTTTGATTGGTTTAGAGGATACCATGTAGGTGGACGTTCTTTAATGTGGGGTCGTCAATCTTACCGTTGGGCAGATATGGATTTTGAAGCGAATGCAAAAGATGGGATTGCAGTGGACTGGCCAGTGCGTTATAAAGATATTGCGCCATGGTATGATTATGTAGAAAAATTTGCAGGGATTAGTGGTAATAGAGATGGCATTGATTTACTGCCTGATGGACAATTCTTACCTCCAATGGATTTGACATGCGTGGAGAAAGATGTCGCTGCTAGAATTAAAGAAATTTATAAAGGAAGTCGTCATTTAATCATTGGTCGTACAGCTAATATTACAGTGCCGCATGAAGGTCGTCCTGGATGTCAGTTCAGAAATAAATGTTGGTTGGGTTGTCAGTTTGGAGGGTATTTCAGCACACAATCTTCTACTTTACCAGCTGCAATGGCAACAGGTAATTTAACTTTAAGACCTTTTTCTATTGTAACAGAAATCAACTACGACAAAGATAAAAAGCGTGCGACTGGTGTCACTGTTTTAGATGCAGAAACAAATAAAACAATTGAATACAAAGCAAAAATCATTTTTGTGAATGCATCTACTTTAAATAGTACTTGGTTATTGATGAACTCTGCTACAGATGTTTGGGAAGGTGGATTGGGAAGTAGTAGCGGTGCATTGGGTAAATATTTAATGGACCACCATTTAGGCAATCGTGCTGGAGGAACAATTGAAGGGTACGAAGATAAATACACATTTGGTCGTCGTGCCAATGGTTTCTATATCCCTAGATTTAGAAATATCAATGGTGAAAAACGTGATTATATCAGAGGATTTGGTTACCAAGGAAGTGCCAACAGAGCTGGATGGGGTCATGATGTGGCCGAAGTAAGCATCGGTGGTAAATTTAAAGATGCATTGACTGAGCCAGGTGGATGGTCTATTGGTATGATGGGCTTTGGTGAAATGTTACCAGACGAAACCAATAAAGTGACTTTAGATAAAACTAAAAAAGATAAGTGGGGATTAAATGTCTTGAATATTGATTGCGAGTTGAAAGACAACGAAATCAAAATGCGTAAAGACATTTTAGAAGACGCAAAAGAAATGCTAGAGCGTGCAGGTGCTAAAAATGTACAAGGTTATGAAGGAGATGGTACACCAGGTAGAGGTATCCATGAAATGGGTACAGCGCGTATGGGTAGAGATCCTAAGACTTCTGTATTGAATGGCAATAACCAAGTATGGGATGCGCCAAATGTATTTGTGACTGATGGTTCATTCATGACAAGTGCAAACTGCGTAAACCCTTCATTGACTTATATGGCATTCACTGCTAGAGCAGCTGAATTTGCTGTATCAGAGTTGAAAAAAGGAAACTTATAATTTAATTTTTAAAAAATATTTTATGATAAACAGAAGAGAAGCCCTTTCTAGAGTTGCCATCATCATGGGTGGAACAGTGTTAGGCGCAGAAGCTTTTTTGACAGGTTGTAAAACCAATACTAAGGGTGTGACTTTCTCCCAAGCAGACATCGATTTTTTAAACGAAGTGGGTGAAACCATCCTGCCTGCAACGGATACACCAGGTGCAAAAGCAGCTAATGTAGGCGCTTTCATGCAAACTATGGTGAGCGATTGTTACGAAGCAAAAGACCAAGAAATTTTTATGCAAGGGATGGAGGAATTGAATGCTGCTTCTAAAAAGCATCATAATAAAGCATTCATGGAATCTACTCCAGAAGAGCGTACTGCTTTTTTAACTGAATTAGATAAAGAAGCGAAGGAGTACCAAAAAAATAAAAAGAAAGAAGACCCTACGCATTATTTTACTATGATGAAGCAATTGACTTTGTCTGGTTTGTTCACCTCTAAGATTGGTGCAACAGAAGTATTGAGGTATGTAGCTGTTCCTGGAAAGTATGAAGGTTGTGTACCTTATACAAAAGGAGAAAAAGCTTGGGCTACTTCATAGTAGAAATTAGCTATTCATTGAGCCACCAGTAGGAGGCTCAATTTTTTAGAATTATTCATTTGGTTTTCAATTTAATATTATGTCAAATTCAAGAAGAAGTTTTTTACGCGGTGCCGCTTTAACAGGTGTTGCATTGTCTATGCCATATAAAAATGAGTTAATGGCAATGGCTACGAATCCAAAACCATTTGCTTTACAATTATGGTCTATTAAAGAGGCTTTGTATAAAGATACCATGGGTGTTTTAAAACAGGTTGCTGCAAATGGTTATAAAAAAATTGAAAGCTTTGAAGGGGATAAGGGCATATTTTGGGGCATGAAGCATACTGAATTTAAAAAAGTAATGGATGATTTAGGAATGAATATGTTTTCATCTCATTGCGATAATACTGCTAATTTAAAATCTTTCGAATTGAAAGCTGCTCAAGCTGGTGAGATTGGTTTAAAGTATTTGATCTGTCCACATAAGGGAGCACAGCCTAGTATTGATCACTACAAAAAATTTGCGGACGAGTTCAATGCATGTGGTGTAATCGCAAAAAAATATGGCATTCGTTTTGCTTATCACAACCACGATTATTCTTTTGTTCCAATGAATGGCATTGTACCTCAGGACGTCATGATGAAAAACACAGATCCTGCGCTTGTTGATTTTGAAATGGACATGTACTGGACGGAAGCTGCAGGGGTAGATCCTGTTGCATATATGGACAAATTCCCTAATCGTTTTAAATTAGTACATGTGAAAGACATGACTAAGACAGCGACTGTCCAAGAGTCTTGTGTCATTGGAAAAGGCAAGATTGATTATAAAACATTATTACCCAAAGTAGCAAAACGTGGGGTAGAACATATGATTGTAGAACAAGAAGCCTATACTGGAACCAATGAGTTGGATTCGGCTAGGGATAATGCAGCGTATATGAAAACATTGAATTGGTAATTACACCAATCATTGAATAAAAAAAGGGACACGAAATCGTGTCCCTTTTTTTATAGTTTTAATATTGATGTTGCGCTATGCTAGTTCAAAAGAATGCCTTGCTTTTGTATCGCAACTATTGCATTGTACAATGCATCTAGATCTTCCACTGTGTTAAAGGCATTGATCGAATACCTAAGATACACATCGTTACCTTGACGCATAATCGGCACTTCTATTTTATAATCCAAAAATAAAGTCCTTTGTAATTTTTCTGGATCAGGTGTTTGAATAGGAATGCTGATCATTTGTCCAATCCATGCACTATTGAGTGGACAAATTGGTTTGCTATTGAATAGGGTGAAAAATCTTTGTGCATGATCTAAGACCATTTGATGACATTTTCGTCCTACAGCTTTCCAGTCATGTTGCTCCATGAATTCAATACAAGCATCCACAGTTAAGAAGGCCGAAAAGTCTCTGGTACCAATCATTTGGTGGTAATCTAAAAAATTAGAATGCGATGGCTTTGCGGCTTGATAGCCCCAACTTACAATCATTGGATCGCATATGGGTTGTACAGATTTTGCAGCATATAAAAAAGAACATCCTTTTGGTGCCATCATCCATTTATGACAGGCGCCTGTGTAAAAATCTGCTTGAATTATACTTAAGTCCAATGGAATATGAGCAGGTGCGTGTGCGCCATCGACAATGGTGATTAAGCCTTTTTCTTTTGCAATGGCACAAATTTCTGCTGCTGGTAAAATTAAACCGGTCGCACTGGTGATATGAGAAATGAAAATTGCTTTGGTCTTTTCATTGCATCCTTTGAAAAAATCTTCGATGAATTGTTCTTTATTGACAATCGGAAGATTGATTTTTTGTCTTCGATACGTTGCGCCTTTTTTCTTGCAATAATAATCCCAGGTTCTATCACAAGCACCATATTCAATATCTGTCGCTAAAATTTCATCCCCCGCATTTAAGGGGAAGCTTTTTGCAATCATATTGATTGCAAAACTTGGATTGGTGACATATACTAAATCATCTTTGTCCGCACAGTTTAAGAACTTTGCCAAAACTGCTCTCGAATCTGCAAGGTATTGGTACCCATCAAATGCAATGAACTGCACAGGCTCTGCTTCTAAGACCCTTTGCCAGTCTTGGTATTTTTCGAAAATTGGTTTTGGCGTAGCACCAAAAGACCCGAAATTCAAAAAATGAATATCGGGTCTTAATAAAAATTGATCTTTTAAAGATGCCATATAAATTAATTATGAACCTAATTCCCAACCTGCACGATAAGTTCGTTTTACAAACTGATTCGCTAAATCGAAATTGGTGATCTTCATGTTTGGACCATCCCACATTAATTGAATATTTCTTCCAGGATAGCTCGTTAATCCTTTTGAATCATTGGCTTTAACATCATATGAACGGATAGCTAAATTACCCATCAATACAGATTCTGTCAATGGTCCTGCGATATCAAAATTAGAACTCAATACTTTTGCTTCTTTACTTCCTGGTCCAGCAATACATGCTTCTACCCATGCAGCATAGTGTCCTTCAACATCACCTTTTACTCTATCAACACTTTTTGGAACCACAGTTGTTTTTGTTAAATTAGTTGGCAATAATTGTGGGTTCATACCATAAGTGCCTGCCATCATTTTTCCTTTAGTTCCTTCAAAGATGATACCATTTCCGCCATCACCCATCACTTCGTTTGGTCCTAATTCAGCTGGTCTTTCTGGTTGAATACCTCCATCCATCCAATGTAATTTTACATCTGGTTTTCCGTTTTGTCCTTTGAAAGTTAAAATGATATGTGATGCAGCTGGCGGACTATCTGGAGAATACACTCTTTGCCATGGTGCAGTGTATCTTGTTGCCACACTACATTCTGCAGACACTGGATAGCCTAGTCCTAACACCGCAAAACCTGGAGCCATGATATGACATGCCATATCTCCTAAAGCGCCAGTTCCGTAATCCCACCAACCTCTCCAGTTAAACGGTAAAACACCATCAAAATAATCCTTTTGAGGCGCTGTTCCCAGCCATAAATCATAATCTAAACCTGCTGGTATTGCAGAAGCGGTGGTTGGACGTACAACGCCTTGTGGCCATACTGGACGATCTGTGTAACAATAGATCGTATGTACATCTCCGATCAATCCTGCATTGTACCAATCTTGTAACATACGCACTCCATCTCCTGAAGCACCTTGGTTACCCATTTGTGTGACTACATTGTATTTATGTGCAGCTTGGGTCATGATTCTAGCTTCGTAGATATCATGTGCCATTGGTTTTTGTACATAGACATGCTTATTTAATTGCATTGCAGCCATGGCTTGTACACCGTGCATATGGTCTGGTGTAGAAACAGATACTGCATCAATAAATTTGCTTTCTTTTTCTAACATTTCTCTGTAATCCTTATAGTATTTTGCTTTCGGAAATCTTTGACGACTCTTTACAGCTTGACGATCATCTACATCACATAAGAATGCGATATCAGCTTTTCCACTTTGGTAAAAGGACCATAAGTCACCTTCTCCTTTACCACCAGCACCGATACCGGCAACTTGTAATTTATCACTAGGTGCGATAAATCCTGGACCACCCAATACATGTCTAGGGACAATGTAAAATCCGCCTAAAGCCAATGCGGCATTTTTGACAAAAT
>CAIZLI010000022.1 GCA_903933765.1 uncultured Bacteroidota bacterium | reverse complement strand
TACCTTCGGTGAAGGCAATTTTAGATGTGGTGTCTGGTGTTTTGCTAATGCAAACTAATAACTTCATAGTCTAATACTTTTTGGTTGTTTATGCAACTAATGCAAATATAAGACAAGATGCAACGAATTGAAAGAATAATTGAATTTTTAAATCAACAACCTAAGGATAACTTTTTAAGACATGCTTTGGCTTTGGAGTATATCAAAATAGGGGACTTGCAAAAGGCAAAAGCCTTATTTACCGAAATCTTGACTGAGTCACCAGATTATGTGGGTTCCTATTACCATTTAGCAAAATGTTTAGAGGCCCTTTCTGAAAAAGAACTTGCCATTGAATGGTATGAAAAAGGGTTGGCTGCAACTAAATTGGCCAAGGATGACCACGCATACAGAGAATTATTAGCAGCTTACGAAGACCTTATTTATTAATCTTGTTGATTGATTTGATTCATTATGGTTATCAAATTAAACAAGTAATCATTTATAATTCTAATATCAATTTTATAAACTCAATCTTTGACTCAATTTTTGGTCAATGAACTGAAAAAAATGATCAGGCTTGTAGGTGCGCCATGCGCTGATTTCCATCAGTTCGATATAGCGATTTAATTTTCGCAATAAAAAATCGTGTTGGGCAGCAGGATGAAAATTAACCAACACAGCCCATCCATCTTCATCCGATAATTCCTCGTAAAACTCTTCGTAATAGTCTTTATCGCCACTGTGGAAATTGAACACATTTTCGGCAATTAAAATAAATTTAATAATACCCTCGGCCATTAATTTATCAAAGACTTCTCGTTTCAATTCCATGATATCATTTTCGATTGTATCATTCCATTCGCCAATCAATTCAATGATGGCAAATTTTGAATCATAGTCGGCATACAATATTTTTAGGTACAATGTTTTGCTACCAAATTCATCCCATTGCGGATGGATATAATAATTGTAAACGGTTTGAGAAAACTCAAATTCACTGTAGGTTCTACCAAAAAAAATAGACCTTGGATCTGCTTCTGCAGTATATAAATGTCGCCAATGATAATAGGGCTCTATATCATGCATCTGAACCTAGTTTTTGCTATGGTATTCAATCAATCCATCCATTGGAGATTTCACAATTTTGCCTAATTCAATTTCATAACCATCTGCCAATTGTTTTAAGACATCTTTAAAGCCATAAGCCACGCTGCCCACAAAATGAATAGGGTATAACCAAGATTCATTTAATTTATTAAGATGTGTAAAAAAGAAATCGTTCAATCCATCTTCAATGATATTTTCGATCATATAATGGCCTCTATTTTCTACCAAGAAATCTGTAAAGCTTGCGATATAACTATTTGGAGTTGGTTCTTTATACACTTTATTTAAAATGGCAGCACGATCCAAATTGTATTTCTTCTCAAACATGTTCATCAACTCTTCGTCAAATGTGTTGTATAAAAAATATTGCAATACTTTTTTACCCAAATAAGCACCGCTCCCTTCATCTCCTAAAACATAGCCCAAACCAGGACTATTTTTTGTTATTTTTTTACCATTGTAAAATCCGGCATTGGATCCTGTGCCTAAAATACAAACCACCCCTTTTTTATCCTGACAGGCAGATCTTGCAATGGCCATTAAATCGGTTTGGATATCTAATGTAGCGTTCTTGAAGACAGCTTTCAATGCCTTTTTTAAAATAGCAACATTGTCTGGATTACTAAGCCCCGTTCCATAAAAATAGACTGCTGCAACTTTGCTTAAATCTGTCTTTTTCTGAAATGTCTTTTCTAGCAATTGTACAATGTCTGTAAGACTTAAAAAGTAG
>CAIZLI010000021.1 GCA_903933765.1 uncultured Bacteroidota bacterium | reverse complement strand
CCACAGTAGATCCGAATCCTTCTACATTGTTATTTAAGAATGACATGTTATAATTCACATCCCATCCAAAAGCACCTCTGTAAGCAGGACGAACCAATTGGTAGTCTAAACCAAATTCCCAACCTTTATTGATAACATCACCACTTAAATTCACCCAACGATCAGCAGAAGCTGCTGGCTGTGGATAGCTGATCAAAGTCAATAAATCTTGTGTAGTCTTGTTGAAATAATCAACAGTACCATTCAATCTACCATTGAACATAGAGAAGTCAATACCTACACCAGCTGTAGTTGTTTGCTCCCAACGTAAATTTGGATTAGAGTTGGTAATGATACTTGAACCACCTGTAAAGTTAGATTGTTTTAAAGCTAAAGAAGCATAAGCAGGGAACTCTTGGTTACCTGTGATACCATAGTTTAATCTCATGTCAAAATTAGAGAAGATTTTACCCAAAGTATTTTGAGCAAATTTTTCTTCTAACATTCTCCATTTGAAACCAAACGCAGGGAAAGTACCGTATTTGCTACCAGAGCTAAATTTAGAAGATCCGTCTATTCTCACCAATGCAGATAAGATGTACTTGTCTTTCATTGTGTAGTTTAAACGAGAGAAATAAGACTGTAATTCAACTTGTGTACTATCACCATATACATCAGTTACACCACCAGTGTAATCTTTGAAATTGGTTAACATACGAGTTGCACCAGCATTACCCCATCTTTGAGAAGCTCTGTAGTAATCAGTTGTTTTTTGATAAGAGAAGGCAGCCAAAGCTTGTAAGTTGTTGCCATTCTTGAAAGTCTTATCATAGTTCAAGGTATGCTCGATCAAGCTAGAAGTTTGATCTAAGAATTGTTGAGCTGCTCTTCCTTTACCAGAAAAATCAGAACCAATATAGTTCTTACCACGAACGTTGATAGTACCTTGGATATAAGCACCTGGTAAACGAGGGTCAACAAAAGTTAAACGCTCAGAAGCACCATTCTCCATACCGAAGATTGCCTTATAAGTTAAGTTGTCTGTGATCTTGTAAGATAAAGACACATTCGCTAATAATTTATTATAAGTGTCATTGTCATCGTAACCTTCTAAGATTGCAACAGGGTTTCTGTTACCATCTTGGTTATCGAACCAATTTCCTTTAGCATCATAAATTGGGAATGTTGGGTTTGCACCAATCATTGATCCAATCAATGAACCTTGGTAACCAGCGTTATTCGTTACTTGAGCATAGCTGTTGTTAACGATAGACTGATTAGCAGTTACATCTAATTTTAAACGAGAAGTCAATTGATTTGAATATTTCAAACCAAAAGTATAACGCTTTAATCCTTGTGTTTTTACAATACCTTCTTGGTTATCATAAGAACCATTCAATTTCAAAGAAGACTTTGAATTTGAGAAGCCCCATGCTAAGTTATAACTGTTAGAAATAGCAGTTTGGAATACTTGATCCTGCCAGTCTGTGTTATATCCTTTATCATTTGAACCAACACCAGAGAAGTCAAATCCTGCTTCATCTAATGTCTTTTTGATACCATACATGAATTCTTGTGGACTAGCTAAATCATAACGCTGAGCAGTTGTAGAAACTGATGTAGTCGCATTGAAAGTTAAGCTAGGCTTTCCTTTACCAGACTTAGTAGTGATTAACACAACACCATTCGCACCTCTAGCACCATAGATTGCTGCAGAAGACGCATCCTTTAAGATAGAGATGTTCTCAATATCGTTAGGGTTTAAGAATGATAATGGGTTTCTTGCGGTAGTACCACCATCTACTGTGATAGAACTTCCTACTGTACCGCCACCATACAAAGGCACACCATCCACTACATAAAGTGGGTTGTTGTTACTTCTTACAGAAGAAGTACCTCTGATAGTCACGTTTACAGCACCTCCTGGCTCACCAGAATTTGTTGTAACATTCACACCAGCAACACGACCTTGTAACAATTGCTCTGGAGAAGAAATAATCCCT
>CAIZLI010000020.1 GCA_903933765.1 uncultured Bacteroidota bacterium | reverse complement strand
GTAGAAATTCCACAAGAAGCTTTCTTAGCGGTTTTAAAATTAGATTAATTAAAATATGATTTTGATTAGAATGGATATCTAATGGTTCGAATTCAAAAAAATCATTGTATTTTATAAAGCTTCTGCAAACTGTAATAGATGATCATAGCGGTCATCTATTTTAGTATCAGGGAATGGAGCTTCAGGATGTGTGGTAGCTAAATAAACTGTATGCATACCTACATTGCGTCCAAATTCCATATCAGACATTCTATTGCCTACCATAATAGACTTTGTAAAATCAATTGAAGGAAATTTTTCCTTGGCTTGAAAAGCCATACCGGGTTGAGGTTTTCTATTGATAGATAAATTATCTAAATCTGGGCAATAATAGATGGCGTCTATTCTGCCACCTAATTCTAAAATATGATTTGTCATATTATGATGGATCAAATCTAGATCAGTGACTGTCATCAAACCTTTACCAATGCCTTTTTGATTGGTGGTAATGATGATTCTATCGAATTTCTGAGCAAGTAGGGGAAGCGCTGCTAAGCTTTCTGTGTAAAATTTGAATTCAGACCAATGACGTATATAGTCCTCTTTTTTTTCGTGATTAATCACGCCGTCACGATCTAAAAACAAAGTCCAGTCTTTTGTGATATGTAAATTACCTAGCATTTATTTGCCGAATATATTTTCTTCTACTAATTCACAAATGATATGCCCAACTAATATATGTGACTCTTGTATTCTTGGTGTCGTTGTAGAAGGAATATTGATTAAAAAGTCACTCAATGATTTCATTTGACCACCACCAGCACCTGTGAATCCAACTGTTACAACGCCAATTGTTTTTGCCATTTCGAATGCTTTGACAATATTCCCTGAATTCCCAGAAGTGCTAATACCTACTAAGACATCACCAGGTTTTGCTAATCCTTCTAATAGTCTTGCATAAATCACATCATAACTATAGTCATTGGCAACAGCAGTGAGGTAGGAACTATTACAATGTAAAGCATCAGAAGGCAAAGCTTTTCTGTCCTTATAAAAACGACCAGAAAACTCAGCTGCTAAATGTTGAGCATCTGCTGCACTTCCTCCATTGCCTGCAAAATAAACGGCGTTTCCATTTTTAAATGCATTTGTAATGGCATCAACCACTTTTTCGATCTCTGTAACCAAAACTTGGTCATTCAGTAAAGCTTGCTTTACTTGGATAGAACCTTCTATAATCGATTTTATTGGTTGTAATGACATGGCGAATGATTTATTTGGCAAGTGGTATTTATAATTGTTGGTACAAAGTTAAAAAAGATTGTCTCATTTGTTCCCAACTATATTTTTTCTTCTCTGTGATCAAATGGGGCATAAAGTGCGCAGTGCCTCTTTCATATAATTGAAGGATTCCTTTTGCAATGTCACTAGGATTAGGCTCCACAACCAAACCAACTTTATCATGTGGAACAGTGTCCGCCAAACCACCCACATTAGTCACCAACATAGGCTTTAAAAAATGATAGGCCATTGGTGTGACACCACTTTGTGTTGCATTGCGATAAGGTTGTATAATGAAATCTGCTGCTGAAACATATAATTTGACGTCTCTTTCTCCTATATATTCGTTGTACACTGAGATTGTGTCAGACAATCCAAGTGCTTTTATTTGATCTAAATAAGGGGTAGGTGATTCGTAGAATTCACCAGCAATGACTAGTTTAATGCCAGCAGCTTGAATAGCTGGATTGGACATTGCTTCAATTAATAAGTCTAATCCTTTATAGGCTCTTACAAATCCAAAAAATAGGATGACTTTATCTGTGTCTTGTAAATGCAATAAATTCCTTGCTGCTGATGTAGGCATTGCTTCTCCAAAATGATCATAAATTGGATGGGGCGCAATGCAGGAAGGTTTATGTGTGAAAAGGCGCACATCATCTTGAACTTTTTTGCTCATGGTTAAAAAGCCATCCACAGATCGCACAAAATACTTTGTCAATAAACTGTCTCCAATTCTTTTTTCATGTGGAATCATATTGTCCACAATAGCAATCACCTTGGTATGTTTGTTGCTTTTTGCAATGCTTAAAATAGTCCCTAAACAAGGTGCTAAAAAAGGAATCCAATAACGTACGATGATTAAATCTGGGCGTTCTTTTTTGATTTTTAAACCCACCTTAATCCAATTAAAAGGATTGATGGAATTCATTGCAACTTCAATAGAAAGACCTTTTGGTGCGGGATCTGATGAATATTGTGTTGTACCAGGAAATAAGAAGTCTGGATATTGTAATGAGAATGTATAAATTTTAGTTTGGATCGAAGCTTGCATGAAATCATGCGCTAGTTTTTCATCAAAAGCAGCAAGGTTGCCTCTCAATGGCCAAGCTGGCCCCATAATGATCAATCGATCTACCATCCTTGTTTCTCCTCAATTAAATAGGTGTTTCTATCAGCCGCATTACGATTCATGATTTCAGCTATAAAACCTGCCAAAAATAATTGTGTACCTATGATCATGGAAGTTAGTGCAATATAAAAAGCAGGTTTGTTGGTAATACTTGTATCTGGATCTATAAACTTACCTATTACGATATAAAAAAAAGATACAAATCCCACTAAGAAGAATAGGGTACCAATTAATCCAAAAAATTGCATTGGCTTTTTGCCAAATTTGGATAAAAACTGTATGGTTAATAAATCTAAAAAACCATTCACAAATCTTTCCCATCCAAATTTTGTATGACCATATTTTCTTGCTTGGTGTTGTACCACTTTTTCACCAATTCTTTTGAATCCTGCCCATTTTGCTAGGATTGGAATATAACGGTGCATCTCACCAAATACTTCAATACTCTTAACCACTTTTAATTGATAGGCTTTAATCCCACAATTAAAATCGTGCAAATGAATGCCTGAGCTTTTACTTGCAACAGCGTTGTATAATTTAGAAGGAATATTCTTAGTAAAAGTATTATCAAAACGTTTTTTCTTCCATCCACTCACTAAATGATAACCTTGATTCATAATCATGTTATAGAATTCAGGAATTTCATCTGGACTATCTTGTAAATCGGCATCCATTGTCATAACCATGTCGCCTTGAGCAGCTTTGAAGCCCTCATTTAATGCTGCAGACTTGCCATAATTACGTTGAAATCTAATGCCTTTCAATTGTGGAAATTGATTGCGCAAATTTGTAATCACATCCCAGCTTCCATCAACACTACCATCGTCAATCATAATCACTTCGTAAGAATATGAATTGGCATCCATCACACGGTGAATCCATGCCATTAATTCTGGCAAAGACTCAGCTTCATTGTATAAAGGTATAACGACAGATATCTGCATGTTCAATTTATTGAGCTGTATCTTGTTTGAATGGATCTACTGGATTTTTCTTTGCAACAGCAGCACCAATTAAAGAACCAATTGCACCTATAAATCCAGTACCAAAAATAGCACCTGCAACCGCAAATGGAAGGAATAATTTTTTGGTCATAGTCATTCCTTGTTCAATCATCTCATCCGTCATATTTGGATTCTTTAGCATTTCTGTTCTAGAAAGCTCAATGATTTTATCTACCATATCAGGGAATAAAACATACAATGCTAGTACAGTATACAAAACAGTAATAACGATAATTACTGCTGTTGTTTTAAAACCATGCGCAAAAATATTACCAAAACTGACGTTGTTGTCATTTTGATTCGCAAATAAAATATTACCATAAATAATACCACCAACTAAAATGGCATAACTCAACCAGCTTAACCATTGTGTAGTGTATAAGTTAAAAATATAAATAATGATGCTAAATAAAATAGAGATACCGCCTAAAATAGCGCCTTTAACAATATGAGAAGTGATTTGTTTTTCCATGTTTTGTTTTATTAAAAATTATGATTGTTATTATTTATTATTAAGATGTAATTGTCCTTTTGAATATGTGCCAATGACTGTTCCTTTTAGTGTTTTATCCAAGAAAGGATTGTTCACCGATTTGCTTTTAGATCCTGCTTTAGTTGGTGTTATGGAACTTGCACGATTGAATAAAGTAAGATCCACTTTTTGACCTTCTTGAATTGAACTTGAACCAAGGTTAAAAATTTGTCTCGCATTGTTGGATAACAAATTGGCTATGGCTTCGTCTTTTAATTTCGGGAATAAATGGTTGATGGTTGAATAGGTGGTTTCGATACATGCTATACCAGCTTTCGCGTATTCAAACTCAATGGTTTTTCCATCCCAGTCCTGAGGTTGGTGATGTGAACTGATACAATCTACCACACCGCGTTCCACTGCATCTTGTAAAGCTGCCTGATCTGCTTTTGTTCTTAAAGGTGGATATACTTTCAACAAGGTATCATAGGTACTTAAATCTGTTTCGTTAAAATACAAGTGGTAAGGAGTCACACTACATGTGAGTGCTAAACCAGCTTTTTTACCAGCTTCAATTAATGCAATTCCTTTTGCTGTACTTACTCCAGTAATATGTAGTTTAGAATTGCTATATTTTAATAATTCAATATCTCTTGATATCATCAACTCTTCTGCAATCGCAGGGATGCCTGGTAAGCCAATTTGTGTAGATGTAATGCCTTCATTCATTAATCCTACAGCACCCATGCTTTTATCGATTGGCATTTGAATGACAACACCATCAAAAGTGTTTACATATTGTAATGCTTTGAGGAAAAGCAAGTTGGATTGAACAGGGTATAAGCCATCACTCGAAGCAACTGCACCAGCCTGATGCATATCTATCATCTCTGCTAAATCTTTGCCTTCAATTTTTTTGGACAATGCACCAATTGGTAGAATGTGAATCGGTAAATGTTGCTGTTGTTGAACGATATAATTCACCTGTGTTTTATTATCAATCACAGGCTGTGTATTTGGTACTACAAAAACGGTGGTAAATCCTCCAGATTGAGCAGCAGCAGCTCCAGTCATTAAAGTTTCTCTATGTTCATAGCCAGG
>CAIZLI010000019.1 GCA_903933765.1 uncultured Bacteroidota bacterium | reverse complement strand
TTCCATAATCTCTGGACCGATTCCGTCACCTTTAGCTACAGCTATCTTCATTTTAGTCAGTTTTTATAGTAAAAAATGGTTTTGTACCTACATTTTGCAAACGCTTCCGCAAAGTTAGGTGAGTTCCTCCTGCTTAAAAAAAAATAGCCTAACTTTTTGGGCAAGCTGAGGAAAATATTTCCTAAATTTATCCCGCAGTATACTCTGCAAGTTACTTTTGATCATAACGGTCATGATTTCTACCATTTCAGAGGGCATAGAAGTAAGTGTTGAAACCTTTTACCAAAAAGATTATAGCAACCCTTTACAGCAAGATTTTATGTTTGCCTATCGCATTACGATCGAAAACCACAACTCATTTCCTGTAAAATTACTACGTAGATTTTGGGAGATATTTGACAGCAATGGTGAACACAGGGTGGTTGAAGGCGAAGGCGTGGTGGGCGTGCAACCATTAATTATGCCAGGTAAACAATATCAATATGTAAGTGGCTGTAATTTAAAAACCGAATTAGGTAAAATGCAAGGCTATTACCATATGGAAAATGTTGAAAACAGGGAAGCTATTCAAGTAAAAATTCCTGCATTCAAAATGATTGCTCCAGTTAAATTAAATTAAAAATCAATATCAGCTTGATCAAATATCGTCTTTGCTGGTGTTTTCAATAATCGATTGAGGTCATTTTTTGATTTTACATCTTGTTGATTCATCCAAGATTTTACAATTGTATAACCAATATATTTACCTACGTTTCCAGGTATGTCTTCTCCAAAATAATCATTGTACGGGGCTTCTACTAAGATAGCGGCAGTCAAACTCGGATCCACAGAAAAAAGCCTGTTCTGGCTTGATAAGAAAGTCCAAATATCTCCTTTATTATCTTCGATTGCTTTTAACTGATTGCTTGTATAGCCCAATAATAGTGTATCAGAAGCATTTGGTAAACATCGACTGAGTATATATTGTCGCTTACCTATTTCAACCATCTGTTCAATCAATTGTTTGCCATTAAGGGCTAAAGGATCGTAGTCATTCAATATATTTTGTACGCTATTGACTACAATATATTCAGGTGCAAAATGCCGACTAATATAAGTTGGGTAGATGGTATTGATTTGTTCGGAATAATACCAACTTGATTCCGCTCCCATATATAATTGAAGCCCAATAGCTAGTCCATCTTTTGTCACCACATTCCCATAAGTTTCGAGTGGTCCAATGAAATAAATGAATTGCTTTGGTAAAGTATAGGTTGGGAAATAATAATGAAATCTTTTAAAAGCTGATGCTATTTCTGGACTGGCTTTTTTGGACGCTTGTATTTTGGTTGTTGCTTGATAAATTGGGAGATAGGCTTTATAAAATGCCAATATTTTTTTAGACTCCTTTTGTGGAGACAACATCAAAATTCGGTTAAAATAATCTTCTGAAAATTGAGGGTATTGTTGGACTAATTTGGCTAAATCAGACTCAAAATGCAAGCTGTCCATGGCAAAGAAGGCACTGTCAAATCGAATTTCAGTCAGCCTTGGGGTTGGTCCAAGCTGTGCTGGGTCCTGGGTTGGATTTGAACATCCCGCTAGGGCAAGCCCAATCAATCCATACAATAAAACGGTTATTCGCATCCTCGAAAGTACAAAAAAAGCGAGGTTATTTCTTTTAAAAACCGACCTTTGGTGCATGAAAATTTGTATCGCCCAACAGAATTACCATATTGGCAATTTCGAGGCCAACACAAAACAGATTGTGGATGCGATTGAGCGCGCAAAGCAACAAGGTGTTGATTTAATTTTATTTAGTGAAATGAGTGTCTGCGGTTATCCTGCAAGAGACTTTGTAGAGTTCAGTGATTTTATCAACCAATGTTATGCAAGTGTAGATGCTATTAGAAAAGTAGCGGATACCATTGGGGTGTTGATTGGTGCACCAGCGCATAATACCAATGAAAAAGGAAAGCCATTATACAATGCTGCGTTTTTTCTTTACGATCAAAAAATTCAAGCAGAGATTCATAAAACATTATTGCCAACCTATGACGTATTTGATGAGAATCGATATTTTGAACCAGCGAGCGAGTGGAAAGTAGTTCCCTTTAAAGGAAAAAATTTGGCGATCACTATTTGTGAAGACATTTGGAACCTTGGAGACAACCCCTTGTACACGATTTGCCCTATGGATAAAATGATGCAGCAGTCCCCAGATATTTTATTGAATCTAAGCGCATCTCCATTTGATTATACACATGACGAAGATCGTAAAGCCACTATAAAATCTAATGTGGTTAAATATAAAAAACCTTTATTCTACTGCAACGCTATTGGAAGTCAAACAGAAATTGTATTCGATGGTGCTTCATTGGTTTTTGATAAAGACGCAAACTTATGTGGTGCTTTACCCATGTTTGAATCTGCTATGCAAATTTTTGAATGCAATGAGGATGGTACCATCAATGCGCCGATCCTTGAACCAGCAGCATCTGTGCCAAGTAAGGAATTGAATCCTGCAACGCTAGTACCTGCATTAAATATTGACCAAGTGTACAAAGCTTTGGTCTTAGGTGTGAAGGATTATTTTAATAAGATGGGTTTCAAAAAAGCCATTCTAGGTTCTTCTGGAGGGATTGATTCCGCTGTAACCCTTGCCATTGCATGTGAAGCGCTAGGTAAAGAAAATGTTTACGCTATTTTAATGCCTTCGCCTTACTCAACCGAGCATTCTGTAGATGATGCTGTTGAATTAAGTAAGAACTTAGGTAATCCATATGATACCCTTCCTATTAAAGAGGTGTATGAAAGTTTTTTACAAACCTTGAAACCCATTTTTAAAGAAATGCCTTTCTCTCTAGCAGAAGAAAATATCCAAAGCAGATCGAGAGGAAATATTTTAATGGCCATTGCAAATAAATTAGGCTATGTTTTATTGAATACGTCTAATAAAAGTGAATTGGCAACAGGCTATGGCACATTGTATGGTGATATGGCCGGTGGATTGGGTGTCTTAGGTGATTGTTATAAATTACAAGTGTACGAATTAGCCAATTATATTAATTCAAGTAAAATAATTATTCCAAAAAATATTATTGAAAAAGCACCAAGTGCGGAACTAAGACCAGATCAAAAAGACAGTGATAGCCTGCCAGACTATGCGATATTGGATCAAATATTATATCAATACATTGAAAAACGTGCAGACCCTGCCATCATTAAAGGGCTTGGCTTTGAAGCCGCTTTGGTAGATCGCACTCTAAAAATGGTGAATACCAACGAATACAAACGCAATCAATTTTGTCCTATTATTCGAATATCGCCAAAAGCATTCGGCGTGGGAAGAAGAATGCCTATTGTTGGAAAATATTTAAATTAGCGTATGAAAAACAAAACAATGATTTGCCTAGCTGGTGTTTTACTTTTTTTAAGTTTAAATACAGTGGCTCAAAAAACAGCACCTATTTTACCAGGTGCATATCAAACAGCGCAATACCTGCCACTTTTAAAAAATAAAAGAGTGGGCTTGTTTACCAACCACACTGCTACGGTTGGGAAAAAACATTTGATAGATACTTTACTTGCAAGTGGTATTCAAATACAAAAAGTATTTACACCAGAACATGGCCTTAGAGGCACGGCAGACGCTGGTGAAAAAACCAAAGATGGTATTGATGAAGCAACAGGCGTAAAAATTGTTTCGCTCTATGGAAAAAAATATGGCCCTAGCGAAGCAGACCTTGCTGATGTAGATGTGTTGCTATTTGATATTCAAGATGTGGGTACAAGATTTTATACCTATATCTCTTCGCTACAATACTATATGGAAGCGGCGTGGGCTAATAATAAGCCCTTGGTTATCTTAGATCGTCCAAATCCAAATGGACATTATGTAGATGGGCCAGTTTTAGAAAAACCCTTTAGTAGTTTCGTTGGCAAGAAGCAGATCCCTACTGTATATGGTATGACGATTGGCGAATATGCTAAAATGTTGGTGGGTGAAAAATGGTTGACAGTACCAGCCGATAGCAATATCAATAAAACAGCAAGTCCACTTCAATTCACTGTGATTGCCTGTAAAAATTATGACCATACCTCCATGTACACTTTTAATATTGCGCCATCTCCAAATTTACCAGACATGAATGCCATCTATTGGTATCCAACCACCTGTTTAATTGAAGGATCTGTGATGAGTGAAGGACGCGGCACTGCGCATGCATTTGCGCATATTGGTCATCCAAGTATCAAAGGTAAAAGCTTTAGCTTTATTCCTGGACCAAGAACGGGTGCGATGAGTTCTAAATTGTATGGACAAACCTGTTATGGATGGGATTTAAGCAAGCAACAAGCACCAAATAAAATTGACCTTGATTTAATTATAGAGATGTACCAAGCATTCCCTATAAAAGACAGCTTTTTTATTGAGCCTAAATCAAAATTAGCCACCGACTATTTCTTTAATAAATTAGCAGGTAATGCTGTTTTGATGGAGCAATTAAAATCAGGTCAATCGGCTGCAACTATTAGAGCTAGCTGGCAACCTGGATTAACTGCATTTAAATTAATGCGTAAAAAATATTTATTGTATACAGATTTTGAATAGGCAGGATAAGATCACACCAAATGAATGAACTAATAAATTAAATTCATTTTAAGACATATAAAAAAGGTCCCGAAATTTCGGGACCTTTTTTATAGGCAATCAATCTATTCAAATCAATTATCCACCAATGATTGGAATGGCCAATTGATGTACTGCATCATTTAATTTTTTAACACCTGTTTTCTTTAATGTATCTAGCTTATTGAATTCAGCATCTACTTGTCCTTTTAACAATTCATACACGCCTTGCACTTGTTGTGTTGGTGCGGTATACCCAGATGCTGCTGATTCAAATACACCAGCAATTTTATCGTCTAAGCGAATAGGGAAATTCAACACATCCTGTCCGCTCTTCGCTTTTGTTTGGTGCAATGCTTCTTCGATTGAAGTTAAACTAGCCAATACTTCCTTTGCTTGTTTTTGGAAAGCAGAATCTTTTGTTTTCTTTTGTAACATGCCAATCTGTGCGCGCAATTCTTTGATACTTTTTAGATTTTTCATAATCTCGCTGAAAGTACCAGCAACCTTTAATAAGAATTGCTCTTGTGCTTTTAAATCTGCATCGGATACTTTATAATTTGGATCAGCAACAATCGTGAATGGTTGTTCTGATACCGTATTATCTATAGTTACTTTCGCCGTGTATTTACCAGGCGCTGCCAATACTGGGCTTGTTGAACCATTCCAAAGAATCAAACCAGGCTCTGGTTTTTCGGCTTCTTTATGGTACATATTCCATACAAAACTTTGGAATCCTGCATCGCTGCTTGGACCACCTACTTCTGATTGGTTTATTTTTTTGATCACTTTTTTCTGATCATCCATGATCACGATTTCTACTTTAGAAGAATCTGAACTGTTCGCTTTCCAATATTTGATCACCACACCCTTCGCAGGATTCGTCCCTACATTCGCAGGCATACTTGCTGAAACACCACGACCTCTTCTGCCACCCATTTGTGGAGGCACACGATAGGTATTTGCAATAGGGAATACTTGATTTACAGTTGGTGCAGGTTGGAAGTTTTCGATCAATGATAAGTCATCTAAAACATAAATACTTCTTCCTTGTGTTCCTACAATCAAGTTTTGATCTTTAATCAATAAATCAGTAATTGGTGTTACTGGTAAATCCAACTGGAAGCGTTCCCAAGAAGCACCATCATTAATAGATACATACAATCCATATTCTGTACCTGCAAATAAGACCCCTGCTTTTCTTGGACTTGCTACAATCGCTCTTGTAAAGTGCATTGGGTCAATTCCATTGGTGATCTTAGTCCATGTAGTACCATAGTCTGTTGTCTTGTAGATATAAGGTGCAAAGTCATCTAATTTATACCTTGTTCCTGCAAAATAAGCAGTTCCTTTTCTGGTTGGATCAACTTCTACCCTATTCCACATGATCCATTTAGGAGCATCTTTTGGTGTTACATTCGTCCAAGTTTTACCACCATCTTTACTCACGTTGATCAAACCATCATCACTACCTGTCCATAATAAATCTTTTTCAAGAGGTGATTCTGCAGCAGTGAAAATCGTACAATAATATTCTACACTCGTGTTGTCTTGTGTGATTGGTCCACCAGAACTTTTTTGTTTTATTTTATCATCCGTCGTTAAATCTGGAGATAACATATTCCAACTTGCTCCTTCATTTTCTGAAGAAAATAAATGGTTACCTGCCGTATATAATTTCTTAGGATTATGTGGAGAGAAGAAGATTGGATGATTCCATTGGAAACGATACTTCATCACTTCTGCGCCTGCACCCATTGGATTATCAGGCCACACATTGATCACTCTATTCTCGCCTGTTTTATGATCATAACGAGTAATCAATCCGCCATAAGAGCCACCATACACAATATCACTATTCAATGGATCAGCCACAATATAACCACTTTCTCCACCTGCAGTTACATCAAAATCGCTTTCACCAATGAATGCACCATAAGTACTTGACTTAATTCTGAATGCAGAGTTATCTTGTTGCGCTCCTAAAATTCGATAAGGGAAACTATTGTCTGTACTCAAACGATACACTTGTACAGTGGGCTGATTCATCATGGTACTCCAGTTTCTACCTGCATCCATACTCACTTGCGCACCACCATCGTCTGACACAATCATTCTTTTTCCATTCTTAGGATCTATCCATAAATCATGGTGATCACCATGTGGTGTTCTTAAAGAAGTAAAACTTTTACCACCATCAGAAGACACCATAAAGTTTACATTAGGGCAGTACACTTTATTTTCATCCGCAGGATCAACAAATACTTTGGTATAATACCAAGCACGTTGACGAATATTGTTATCACTACTTGCTAATTCCCAAGTTTTTCCAGCATCGTTTGATACATACAATCCGCCATTCGCATTTTCAATCAATGCATATAATTTATCCGTGTTTGATTTTGCAACTGCCACACCTACAATACCCCAAACACCCTTAGGTAATCCTTTATTATTTTTGATAGACTCCCAAGTATTTCCACCGTCTGTACTCTTATACATTCCAGAACCAGCACCACCACTTTCTAAACTATAAGGTGTACGAATCAATTCCCATGTACCCGCGTACATAATATCTGGGTTACTTGGATCAATGATTAAATCACTCGCACCAGTTTGTGGATTCACGTACAATACTCTTTTCCATGTAGCGCCTCCATCTAAACTTTTGTACACCCCTCTGTTTTCATTTGGACCAAATAAATGACCCATTACAGCTGCCCATACAATGTCTGGATTTTTTGGATGCACAATCAAACGCACAATATGACGTGCTTCTTTTAGACCAATATTTTTCCATGTCTTACCATCATCTGTTGACTTCCACATACCCTCTAATCCTTCACTTACATTACCGCGCATAGAGTTCTCTCCTTCGCCCACATAAACGATAGATTCATTTGATGGTGCAATCGCAATGGCACCAATCGTACCACCAAAATAGCCATCAGAAATATTTTTCCAGTTATTACCAGCATCGGTTGTTTTCCAAACACCACCACCTGTCGACCCCATGTAAAAAGTATTTACATCTGTATAGGAGCCTACACCTGCTGCAGCACGTCCACCTCTGAACGGACCCACAAGTCTAAAACTTTGTGCTTTAATAATGGGGTCTTGTGTCAATTCAACTGCCTTGATTGTTTCAGTTGGTTTTTTCTTTTGCGCTTGCGCAGGACTTATAGCAACTAGTCCAAGCAATGCCAGAAATACAAAAAGTAGTTTTTTCATAATTGAAATTTATAATGAATAATCCTTGTTTGAAAAGTTAAAAAACGAGTCCCCCAATTGGAGGACTTCGTCTTTATTTAATTGTTTCTATTTCTTTAAATTTTTTGATTGGTGTAGCTTCTACTAATTTTCTGAAATCTGCCCAATCTTTGGCAAAGAATGCATTCACTTTTGTAACAACATCATCAGCTGCCACTTTCGCTTCTGCTATGGCACGATCTTCTTGTGCGCCTGGCATAGAAGTCTTACCCATTACAAGCATACTTGCATTGCGGATAATACCTATTGGCGTGATCGTTGCTACGGTTCCGTAACCTTGCTTCTCTTGTCTTTTGCCTACCATCATTTCTCTTATGTTCTTCACTTTTTCAGTAATGGCTTTATGCACTTTATTCAAGCTATCCAATCCTTTGTCTTTTTTATCCTTCCACTCTGCTTTTAATTGTGTTAAAATTAAATCAGCATCACCCAATTGATCTTGTGCAGCATTGTATTTGTCTGCAACCACTTGTAATTGATCTAATAATTTATCCTGTGCAAGTACCACTTCGTTTTTACTTGGCAATCTTGGATCGTCTGCCACATCAACCATGGCTGAATCTTTCCAATTACCAGCAGTAACCACTACTTTATATTTACCAGGTAACACATCTCTACCAGTGAATTCTCTTTCTTCTGCAGGGCTTGCATCAGCAGCACCTTCTGCCATTCTTCTACCAAATCCGCCACCACCAGATTTTGGTGCACCAGCGCCTCTTTTTCCTTTTTGTTCAAAGCCCCAATAACTTCTATTTAAACCTGTTGAATCTAATTTAACATTCAAATTTCTAATCACGTTATCCATGGCATCTTTAATTTGCACTTTAGCTTTCTTCACTGTATCAGTTGAGTAAATCGAGATAGCCATACCAGTTGGTTTATTTGGCGCATCCCACATGCCCCATGTACTCCACTCATAAGGTGAATTCTTAATAGACAAATTGATTGCAGTTGGAGGAACACTCATAAAGAATTTAGAAGATTGTGCTTTTGCAAGTTTTCTTAAAGGTCTGATATCATCCAATACCCATAAGCTTCTTCCAAATGTAGCGATGGCTAAATCTGCTTCTCTTTCTTGAATTGCAAAATCATAAGTTGATACAGCTGGATATCCGTTTTTCCATTGTTGGAATTGAACACCATTGTCTAAACTGACATACATACCTTGCTCTGTTCCTACAAAAATTAAGTTTGGTTCGGTTGGATCTTGTAATACAGTTAATGCATAACCTGTTACTTTCTTTTCATCCACCATATTCGTCCAAGTTTTTCCAGCATCTGATGATCTGAAAATATAAGGAGCGAAATCACCTTGTCTATAATTGTTCACCACCACAAATACTTCATTTGCATTGTATGCAGATGTTCTAATTTGAGGAATCCAAGCACCTTTAGGCAAGCCAGTGATGTTTGCTGTTAAATCGGTCCAAGTTGCACCGCCATTGCTTGTCATTTGAACCTTACCATCGTCTGTACCAATATAGATCAATCCTTTTTGTACCGCACTTGGTGCAATACAAATAATCGTACAATGATTTTCTGCACCTGTAATATCGATGCTTAATCCACCATTGTCTCTTTGGTCAATTTTAGCACTATCGTTGGTCGTTAAATCTGGAGAAATCAAATCCCAAGCAGCGCCTTTATTGGTGCTCTTATGTAAAAATTGAGATCCGAAATAAATTGTTTTTTTATCAAATGGATCTTGCGCAATTGCAGCATTCCAGTTAAATCTTAATAATGTTTTTGCATCTGGTGCTGGCGGCTTGATATAAGAAGATTGTCCTGTTACAGTGTTGTATCTTCCTACATTACCACCCTGACTCATTGCATATACCCAATTTGCATCTTCTGCATCTGGCATGACATCAAATCCATCTCCACCCCATAAATTATCCCAATCAAAATTGCGAATACCACCTTGCGTAGTGGTATAAGCAGGACCTCTCCAAGAACCATTGTCTTGCATACCGCCCATCACATGATAAGGAATTTCATTGTCAACATTAATATGGTAGAATTGTCCAACAGGAATTTTTTCATCAAACATCCATGTCTTACCACCATCACGTGTAATGCCTATACCACCGTCGTTTCCGTCAATGATGTATTTATTATCGGTTGGATGAATCCAAAATGCATGGTGATCTGGGTGGATACCACTGTAAGGAATAATGGTTTCAAAACTCTTTCCACCATCAATACTTTTTTGAACTGTTTGGCTGATATACCATAATGTATTTTCATTCAATGGGTCGCTAATGATATCTTGAAAATAGAAAGGACGATTGTCTACAATCGACTTTTGACCATTCACTAATTTCCAAGAATAGCCGCCATCATCACTCTTATATAAACCGCTTTTCTTAGACTCAATCAAAGCATACACCACATTTGGATTTGAACGACTAATCGTAATACCTACACGACCTAAATCGCCATCAGGTAAACCATGTTCTTTTCCTAGTTTGGTGAAATTTTTA
>CAIZLI010000018.1 GCA_903933765.1 uncultured Bacteroidota bacterium | reverse complement strand
AGTCCTAATACCAAAAGCATTAATTCCTTATTTAGGGAAAGATCGATTTGAGCCGGTGTGACACGGCCAAAAATAATTGCGACTGACTTAGACGGAACAATAATTCCGTTTGATGGACATATCTCACAGAGAACTATTGAGACATTTACAAAAGCACATGATTTAGGAATTCATATCTTTTTTATCACAGGAAGACCACCGCGTTGGATGAACGAAGTGCGTGAAGCATTTTCTTTTGGAACTGGAGTTTGTGGAAACGGCGCAGTTATTTATGATTTCCACAAAAATGAAATTCTTGAAGAGTGGTTAATAAGTGTTGAGGATTTGAATAAAGCCACTCAAGCATTGCGGGCGAGCATGCCTTCTGCAGTATTTGCGGTTGAAAACCATGATGGATTCCATCGGGAGCAGAAATACTTGGCTAGATGGGATTTAGGAATTGATGATGCAGGTAGTGCTCAAATCGAGGAACATTTTGACCAACCGGCTATGAAATTTTTAGTTAGAAGTGTTAATCACGAATTATCTTCAGATGAGATGCTAGAAATTGCGCAAAAAGAGCTAAAAGGAATCGCGACTGCCACACATTCCAATTCAAGTGAATCGCTATTGGAAATTTCTGCAATTGGTGTGAGTAAAGGTGAGACTCTTGCGAAGTTGGCACAACGGTTAAATATTTCTGCCGCAGATGTAATCACGTTTGGCGATAATCCAAATGACATTTCAATGCTTGAATGGAGTGGACGCTCTTACGCGATGGCTACCGCGCATCCAGCTGCTCAAGCTGCAGCAAAATCAATTGCGCCAGAATGTAATGATGATGGAGTTGCTCAGGTTTTAGAGAAATTACTTATCGCTGACGCTTAGCCCACCTTGTATGCCGGCTAGGAAGTACTTAGATAAGAATGTGAAAAGAAGAAGCAACGGAATACTTGCCAAGGTATAGCCGGCCATTAACCCGCCATAATCTGTTTCATTTTGGCCTTGGAAGAAGGTGATTCCAACCGAGACAGTTCTAAGGCTGTCATCCGTAACAGTCAGTAATGGCCAGAAATATTCATTCCAAACATTGATCATTGTTAGTAAGGAGATAGTTCCCACGACAGGGAAAGATAGTGGAACTACAACATAACGAAAAATTTGTGGGCCGGTTGCCCCGAAAACAACAGCACAATCAAAAAGCTCCTGTGGCACTGCGTCGATATAATTTTTGAAAAGAATCACGGATAAAACAGCATTACCAGCGATCATCGGAACGATCAAAACCCAAATGGTATTTAGCATTTTTAAATCTTTAGAAAGTACAAAGAGTGGGATTAATGCGGCAATCCATGGGACCATGAGTAACAATCCAACGCAAGTGAATAAAAACTGTCGTCCCACAAATATGAATCTTGAAAGGATAAATCCACTTAATAGACCCAGAAAAAGAGTTGCAGCTATGGTTGCAGCCACAACAATGAAGGTTGTAGCAAAGTAATTTTTTGTCTGCTCCCAAGCAGCAGCATAATTTTCGAAGTGAATTGGGACTGGTAAGCCCCAATAGCTATCCACAAATTGTTGGTTATTCTTAAAAGAGGTTAGAACCATAAATATGTAAGGAAAAAGCCCAAGAAAAGCTAAAAAGCCCAGGCTAAATATCAAAATGGTTTGTTCTGTTTTTCTACGGCGATTTACTCGCACTTGAGGATTGGACTTAGAGAGAACGGACATTTTGTTTTTCACCTTTGCTAATTAAAAGAATTACTGAACTTATTGAGAAAGTAAGGATGAATAGCGTGCTGGACAAGGTGGCGGCATATCCCCAGTCCCCGCCATTGAAGGCGACGCCAAGTATGCGAAGAATAGGGAACATGGTTGCATTGTCAGGACCACCTGCAGTTAGAACTTGCGCTGTGATTCCAAATTGCAGAACGCTGATTGTGGCCAAGAAAAACAGTAAACGGAATTGCCGCCCTAGAAGAGGCATATCGATAACTAAAAATCTTTTCATTCGAGAGCAACCATCGAGTGCTGCAGCTTCAAACACTTCCGTGCCAATGTTTTGAAGTCCAGTCAAGAAAACAAAAAATGGAAGTGAAGCTATCCAAGGGAAGCTGATAAACAACAATGCATACAAAGCTGTCTTCGGATCACCCAACCAGTTTTGCGCTAATGAATCTAGCCCAACAGCTTGCAAAGCTGTATTTAATAGACCGCGATTAGGGTGATATATGAATCCCCACATATAAATAGTCACAATTATTGGGAAAGCTAACGGGAACAAAAGAAGAGTTCGCAAAATATATTGTGTTCTTTGATTTCGAATTGAAATCAACATTTCAACGGCCAGCAAAGGCAGAGCCCACATAATTGTTGTTGCAGCTATAAAAACTATGAAGATATGTTGGAAAGACTCCCACCACATATCATCACTAAGCATGGTTCTGAAATTTTCCAGACCAATAAATTTTGAGGGTTCAAAAAAACGCCAATCATAAAATGCACGAGTTAAACCATTTGCAGCTGGATAATATGCAAATAATCCCAAAATAATAAATAGTGGAGCTAAGCCCAAATAAAGTAATGGCTTAAATTTTTTATTCCGGGACTTATTCTTTTTTATCTCATCTACTTTTATGGCATTCGCCATTTTTCCCCTTAGAAACCGATCAATAAAAATTCGTGAACCGTTTCATCGAGATTAGCATCTAAAAGAAGATAATTAAAGGAGAAGCAAGGAACAATCTTTCATATTTGTGAACAATTTTATTAGATTCTTTGTAAATGCTTAATTGT
>CAIZLI010000017.1 GCA_903933765.1 uncultured Bacteroidota bacterium | reverse complement strand
TAACGAGAGTTCCGATATATTCATCTCAATAATGTATTAATTGTGAGCCTACTTGATGATGTCAACAAGTGGCAATGTCTTCCCGATTTTTAAATCACTTCCGTCTCTTACAAAAAGCATCCCTGCAACAATCAAGCTATCTCCAACTTGAATACCAGATGTAATTTCAACACCAGAAGCAGTACGATAGCCTGTCTCCACATTGACAAATTTTGCTTTACCATTCTTCACTACTACTAATTGCTTTACTTTAGAATCAGGAATAATAATATTTGATGGTACCAAAATACTTGGCTTTTGTTGATGCTCTCCAAGGAATACTTTTGTAAAAGCACCTGGGATTAACTTGCCTTGTAAATTAGCGCGTACTTTAATATTACGAGATGAAGCAATAATCTGAGGCTCAATTGCATCAATGGTTGCAGACATTTTAACACCAGGATTGGCAATACTTTCCACTGTTACCTTCTTGCCTACTTTAATATAATTTTGATAGATTTCTGGTAAGGTAAAGTCTACTTTTAACTGATCTACTTTTTGTAAAGTAACTACCGTTGTTGCTGTGCTGATGTATGCTCCAAGACTTACTTGCTTCAATCCCATCTGACCAGCAAAAGGTGCTTTAATCACTGTTTTATCAATTAAAGACTGCGTATAAGCCATGTCTGCTTTCAAACTATTGACTTGTTGCAAGCTAATATCATAATCACTTTGATTGATCCCTTTAGCTTGTACTAATTTGTAATTTCTTTGCTCAGTGATTGTTGCTAATGCTAACTGTACTTTTATTTTTTGCATTTGAGCTTGTAAATCAGCATCATTTAATTTGGCTAGTACGGTGCCCGCTGCCACCAATTTACCTTCAGGAATTTGTAAAAAAACAATGCGGCCATTGGTTTCGGGACGAATGTCTACAAATTCACTAGCCACCACTGAACCATTTACTTCAATCACTTTATCAATGACTTGCGATGCAGCAATTGCAATATCTACAGATATGGGTGCATTCGCATTGAATTTATCAGTTGGCTTTGTTTTTTCCTTACAAGCAAACAATCCTAAGATGAGGATGAAGGCTACATAATTTAACTTTCTCAAATTGGTCTAATTTTAGTGAATAAAGATAGCTAAAATGCCATGTTTTAGGAAAGAAAATAGATGAATGGTTGAATTATCGGCCTTGGTTAAATTGAATGAGTTTCTGTTGAATAAAATAGCCCAATTCCAGGTCGTTTAACAAAGCTAGGGTTGGATAGGATGGTTTGCAGTATTCCATGAACAGATCCAGCCTGATGCCATCTAATTTTGTAAGCTTTTGGACAAAGCGCTTGGTAAAGCGGTAATTGATATACTTTTCCTGTTCCTGGTACAATAGTCTATTTTGCAAAAATTGGAGGTTTCGGTTTCGCTTGAACCTAAACATATTGATAATTTCATTGACATCGAAGCCAATTGTAACTCCTCCATTTCCAAAAAAGTTTTGTTGGTTACTCAGTTTCAAGCCGGGAGGCTCATAATTAAAGTATTTGGCATAATCTATCCTATTTTGAATGGAATCATACCTGTAATAACTATTGCGAACTCTCACTTCTGGAAGATCGAAACCAGTCACATGAATCATGATATTAAAATTACTAGGATCCTCCACTTGATCTAGCGAGAATTTTTGGGTGTTTTTTCCAAACAAAGAAAATGTTAAAGAGTCTTTTGCTTGAATGGTGATTAAATACCTACCCAAAGAATCGGTTTGTGTCCTACTGTATTTAGTGTAAACCATCACTGCTTCAATTGGCATTCTTCCAGAAATATCATAGACCACGCCACTAATGGTACGCATCTGTGCCTTAGCAGAAGTGATTGCCACAAAGGTCAATAAAAAAAATAGTAAGATGCTTTGCTTCATGAATGGCTGTAAAAATAAACAATTCAAGTCTATATGGATGTTAAAATATAGCTGGCCAAAAAGATAACAATGCACCTAAGAGTATGGTCCCTAAAACGACCCATTGTGGGGCAATTTTATAACGCACAAGTACAATTGCAGTTGTACAAAAAACAAATAAGTAAACCCCAATATTCCAACCAGTCATAATGCCTAAATCAAATACAATATCTTTTAATAAAAATAAGGTTGCTCCCAGCATAATGCCCACCACAGCGGCATAGATCCCTTCCAATGACCGATAAAACAACGCATACTTTTTTAGTTTCTGCCAAATGGGGAAAAAGAATAAGACAATTAAAAAGCTTGGTAAAAAAACGCCAATACTAGCCACCACAGCCCCTATCACCTGTCCTCCTATTCCTTTTTCTTCTAAAGCCAATGCGCCGGTAAAACTTGCAATAGAAAAAATTGGACCAGGAATGGCCCTAACAATTCCAGAACCTGTTAAAAAAGCGGCACTATTTATTTTTAACACATCTCTTTTACTTTCTTTAACCTGTTCGGTGGATGGACGAGTTACATATTGTTCATACATCATTGGAATTAACACATCACCCCCTCCAAATACAAAACTTCCAAATCGATAATTATTTTCAAAGAGATTATACACTTTACGATGCTCCCAATTTTGACGTGTCGCTTGTTCAGATAAAAAACCTGCTGTAAGAAAAAATAAAATGAATAAATGTAAATGCACCCATTTAATTTGTTTAGGTGCAGCACCTTGATCGGGAATTCTTTTATTACTAAAATTAGTGACAATGCCAGCTAAAACAATTACAACTGGAATCGTCCAAGGTGTTTTAAACCCAACTAAAGTAAGGACACATGCAAAGCCAAAAACAAAAAGGGTAATGGTATTATTGATAGCTTTTTTATATAAAAGGTAGGTGGCACTGGCGATAAAACCAATCACCATTGGTTGTAATAAATGTAAAGTTTTTAGCACCGGTTGTAAATCAAAATGGGTATAGGCAATTGCTAGACTAGCCATAAAACTAGTGGCTGGTAAAATCCATATAAGTAATGTGATGAGGGCTAAGGAAAAACCGCCTCTTTTAAATGCAATCAAAACAATTGTTTGCGTAGAGGACGCCCCTGGTAGCAATTGGCAGAAAGCATTGTATTCCATTAACTCCTCCGAAGTAATATCTTTTCTTTTTTCAACAAATCGATGTTGTAGTAAGCCAATATGTACTTGAGGACCACCAAAAGCGGTTAAGCTATGCTGGAACACAGCTTTTAAAAATGGTATATGTCTTAATAGGTACAATCAGATTGATTTATGTAAAAATAAAATAATTTATTTGCATCTAACGCTTTTAATAAATTAACAGTCAAGT
>CAIZLI010000016.1 GCA_903933765.1 uncultured Bacteroidota bacterium | reverse complement strand
GTGTGCACAGTTGTAATCTGCTGCAAATTTTTTCGCTGATTCCTCACGGCGTGCATAAATACTTACCACTTTGTCTTTACTTCTGTAGCCTTGTAATGCATCTGCATAAAAACGGCCAATAAATCCTGCACCTAACATTGCGATTCTCATAACTGAAAGAATAAAAAATGAAAAAATAAAAGTATAAAAAAAGCCTACCCAAGGGGATAGGCTTTGTAAAATATATTAAGCTGCTTCGACTTCTTTTTTCTCTTTAAAGAATAAGATAAATGCAATCAAAACTGCACCTGCAATTGCTGCTGGCGTTAACCAGATACTTGTCCAGTTGTGTCCAGTCGCATCTGCTAATTTATTTTGCTCCACAACAAATCCACTGTAGTTGGTTCCAATGAACATACCTACACCATAAGTGGCAAATGTAAATAAACCTTGTGCTGCATTCTTGATATGTTCACCTGCCTTCTTTTCAGTATACATATAACCAGTTACAAAGAAGAAGTCATAGCAAATGCCGTGTAAAATAATACCAGCATACAACATCCAACTCGCATCCATATTACCGTATGCAAAACATACATAACGTAATACCCATGCAGAGATACCAAAAATCAACATATTCTTAACCCCAATTTTATTGAATAAGAAAGGGATGGCTAAAATAAAAATCGCTTCTGACATTTGACCCATCGTCATTTTACCAGCTACATTATCTAGACCAATTTCATTTAAGAAAGGATTTGCAAATCCATAATAAAAAGACAATGGAATACAAATAGCAATGGCTGAAATAAAGAATACTAAGAATGATTTATTCTTTAATAACACAAAAGCATCTTTTCCTAAAATAGCGCCCATCGAAGATGGCGTACCAGCTGCTTTTGGAGGTGTATTTGGTAAAGCAAAACTCAATAAACCTAAAGCGGCAGAAATACCTGCTGCAACAATAAATGTACCCTCGGTTTTTTCAATACCCAATTGGCTAATCACTAAACCTGCAGCAATCCAGCCTAAGGTTCCAAAAACACGGATCCATGGAAATTGCTTTCCTGGATCGGTCATTTGAGCAAATGCAACACTATTACTTAAAGCAATCGTAGGCATGTATAATAAAGAGTAGACTAGTATCACCCAATAAAAACTAGTATTATCAACTTTGGTTGCGTAAAAAAGTAAAGCTGCACCAACTAGATGCAATACACCCATGATTTTTTGAGCAGCAAAAAAGCGATCCGCAATCATACCTACAAAGAAGGGAGAAATGATGGTTGCAATCGCACCAGCACCATAAGCAGCACCAATGGCTACACCTGATGCACCTAATTTTTCACCCATATAGGTTCCCATTGTAACATACCAAGCACCCCAAATGTAATATTGGAGAAACATCATAAGAGATAATAATACACCTGTTTTTAATTTCATAGGTTTTGTTTTAATCGTTGGTTATTTTTAAGCGTATTCAATATACAAACTAAATTGTAAAAAGGACACAACTAAGGGGCTAAAATTCAATATAATACTCCATTGCCAAACAAAAAAAAGCCCTGCTCAACGATTTGAACAGGGCTTTTTATAGCTATTTAAATTAGGCCTCTAGTGCTTGTAAAATATCGTTTAAGATATCTTCCTCGTGTTCTAAGCCTACTGAAATTCTAATCAATCCCGGGGTAATCGCAACAGCTTGTCTTTCTGCTTCGGAAAGTCTAGCATGGGTGGTACTTGCTGGGTGCGAAGCAATGCTTCTGGTATCTCCAAGGTTCGCAGTTAAGGAAAGCATTTTAAGACGATTTAAAAATTGTCTTCCTGCTTCCAATCCGCCTTTCAATTCAAAACAAACTATACCGCCACCATCTTTCATTTGTTTGATGGCAATCGCATGTTGTGGATGGGATTTCAGGAAAGGGTATTTTACAAAATTAATTTTTGGATGGCCTTCTAATTTTTGTGCAATGGATAAAGCAGACTTACTATGTCTTTCCATTCGAACTTCTAAGGTTTCCAAACTCTTACTCAATACCCATGCATTGAAAGGAGAGAGGGATGGTCCTGTATTTCTGCAGAATAAATAAATTTCATGTATCAATTCCTTTTTGCCTAATACAGCTCCTCCCAAAACGCGTCCTTGTCCATCTATCCATTTGGTAGCAGAATGTACCACAAGGTCTGCACCAAGATCAATTGGAGTTTGACCAATTGGGGTTGCAAAACAATTGTCTACATTTAAAATGACATTGTGTTTTTTAGCAATCGCACTAATCATGGCAATGTCTAACACTTCTAGTCCTGGATTGGTAGG
>CAIZLI010000015.1 GCA_903933765.1 uncultured Bacteroidota bacterium | reverse complement strand
GATCGAGCCGATCGAAGTGTATGAAGTAGCAAGTTTTTACAGCATGTTTAATTTAAAGCCAGTTGGAAAATTCATATTCGAAGTTTGTCAAACAGGACCTTGTATGATTAGTGGATCTGAAGACATCATTACATATATCCAACAACAATTAGCCATCAAGCCAGGAGAGACCACTCAAGATGGTGTATTTACATTAAAATTAGTAGAATGTCTTGGTGCTTGTGGATACGCACCAATGATGCAAGTGGGTAAGATTTTTAGAGAACATTTAACGAAAGAAAAAGTAGACAGCATTATCGCTGAATACAGAGCAACTGTAACAAAATAAATAATCACTGAACGCGTTAAAAATATTCAAATGGGTGTAAAACTATTACTAGATAAAGCAAATGTACCAGGGATCCGCACTTACGAAGTATATCGTCGTGAGGGTGGTTACCGTAGTGTCGAAAAAGCTTTGAAGGAAATGAATCCCGAATCTATTGTTGAGGAAGTCAAGAAAAGTGGATTAAGAGGAAGAGGTGGTGCAGGTTTCCCAACAGGCATGAAGTGGAGTTTTATTGCAAAGCCAGAAGGCGTGCCACGTCACTTGGTTTGCAATGCAGATGAAAGTGAGCCAGGCACTTTTAAGGATCGTTACTTGATGGAATTCATTCCGCATTTATTATTAGAAGGTTTGATTGTGTCAAGTTTTGCATTGGGTTCACATGATACTTATATCTATATCAGAGGAGAGTATGCATGGATCACAGATATTCTAGAAGAAGCGATTGAAGAAGCAAAAGCAAATGGCTGGTTAGGAAAAAATATTTTAGGGACAGGATTTGAATGTAATATTCATGTGCAACGCGGTGCCGGTGCTTATATCTGTGGTGAAGAAACTGCATTGATTGAGTCTTTAGAAGGCAAGCGTGGTAATCCAAGAATCAAGCCACCGTTCCCTGCGATTCAGGGTTTATGGCAACGTCCAACTGTGGTGAATAATGTGGAGACATTGGCTGCGATTGTACCAATTATCAATTTAGGTGGTGAGGAGTATGCGAAGATTGGTATTGGAAGATCTACTGGAACAAAATTAATTTCGGCATGTGGTAATATCAATAAGCCAGGTGTGTATGAAATTGATATGACCATATCTGTAGAAGAATTTATTTATAGTGATGAATATTGTGGAGGTATCAAAGGCGGTAAGCAATTAAAAGCTTGTATTCCTGGAGGATCTTCTGTGCCAATTCTACCTGCTAACTTATTATTAAAAACAGCGACTGGCGAAACACGTTACATGAACTACGAAAGTTTAAGTGATGGAGGTTTTGCAACAGGATCTATGTTAGGTTCTGGAGGTTTCATTGTTTTAGACGAGGATCAATGTATTGTAAAGAACACATTGACATTAGCACGTTTTTACCGCCACGAAAGTTGTGGTCAATGTTCTCCATGTAGAGAAGGGACAGGTTGGATGGAAAAAATATTACACAAGATAGAACATGGTCAGGGCACGATTGCAGACATTGATTTATTATGGGATATTCAAAGAAAGATAGAAGGGAACACGATTTGTCCTTTGGGTGATGCAGCTGCATGGCCTGTTGCTGCAGCGATTCGTCATTTCCGTGATGAATTCGAGTGGCATATCAACAATCCTGTTTTATCACAAACAAGCAATTTCGGTTTACAACACTATGCAGATCCAATTCATGTACCTGCATAACATAGAAATATAAACTATGAGCGAACAAAATTTATTTAAAGTAACAATCGACAATATTACCATTGATGTTCCAGCTGGAACAACAGTGTTACAAGCTGCTCGATTGATTGGTGGTCAAGTTGCTCCACCTGCAATGTGTTTTTATAGCAAATTGGAAGGGAGCGGCGGTAAGTGTAGAACCTGTTTGGTAGAAGTATCAAAAGGTTCAGAAAAAGATCCAAGACCAATGCCTAAATTGGTTGCCTCTTGTCGTACCACCGTGATGGATGGCATGGAAGTAAAAAACATTACAAGTGAAAAAGTATTGGACGCAAGAGCTGGTGTAGTTGAGTTTTTATTATTGAATCATCCTTTAGATTGTCCAATTTGCGATCAGGCTGGAGAATGTCATTTACAAGATTTAAGTTTTGAACACGGCAAAGCAGAAACGCGTTATGAATTTCAAAGAAGGACATTTAAAAAGCACGATTTAGGAAAGAACATTCAATTGCACATGACGCGTTGTATTTTATGTTATCGTTGTGTGTTTACTGCGGATCAATTAACGAATAAAAGAGTTCATGGAATTTTAGATAGAGGAGACCATGCAG
>CAIZLI010000014.1 GCA_903933765.1 uncultured Bacteroidota bacterium | reverse complement strand
TACAAACAATCATTAGTTTAATGGACAAGATTTTAGTCATTGGCGCAGGGGGACAGTTGGGCACAGAACTTACAAAAGCATTAGCTGATCGATACGGAAAGGATCATATTATTGCAACCGATTTTCAGGCCTCACTAAGTAGCAAGTTTGACTATTGTACTTTTCAGACTTTGAATGTAATGGATAAAGACAGTTTGGCTTCGATTGTGACAAAGGAAGGCGTGACACAAATCTATCACCTAGCTGCAATCCTTTCTGCTTTAGGTGAAAAAAATCCAGTACAAGCATGGGATCTGAATATGGGTGGATTGTTAAATGTGTTAGAAGTTGCAAAAGACCATAAAATTGAAAAAATATTCTGGCCAAGTTCCATTGCAGTGTTTGGTCCAAATTCAGACAAAGATCAAACGCCTCAAAAAGCATTTAAAGATCCCAATACAGTTTATGGTATTTCAAAATTAGCAGGAGAACATTGGTGCGAATATTATTTTAATAAATATGGCGTAGATGTAAGGAGTTTAAGGTATCCAGGCTTAATTGGTTACAAGTCATTAGCAGGTGGAGGAACAACGGACTATGCAGTAGACATTTATCATAAAGCAGTGAAGGGAGAAAATTTCACATGCTTTTTAAGTGAGGATACCTATTTACCAATGATGTATATGGATGATGCCATTCATGCAACATTACAATTAATGGATGCACCAAAAGAAAGTATCACAGTAAGAACTAGTTACAATCTTTCGGGTATGAGTTTTTCGCCTAAGGAAATACATCAAAGTTTATTGGCGCATTATCCAAATTTTGAAATAACGTATGAGCCAGATTTTAGACAGCAAATTGCAGACAGTTGGCCGAATAGCATAGACGATAGTGTTGCAACAAAGGATTGGCATTGGCAACCAAAATTTGATTTAAAAACAATGACATCAGTTATTGTGAAACACTTACCAGCATTTTTTAATTACAACCAGGATAAATAAAAAATATGTATAATCAATTTCAACCAGTTTTAGCAAAGGAAATAGAATCGATTAAAGAAGCGGGCTTATATAAAAAAGAAAGAATCATTACTTCTGCACAAGCAGCAGAAATTACCATACAAGGTGGCCAGCATGTATTGAATTTTTGTGCCAATAATTATTTAGGTTTATCCTCACATCCAAAAGTGATTGAAGCAGCAAAAGCTGCCATTGACAGTCATGGATTTGGATTATCCTCTGTACGTTTTATTTGTGGCACACAGGATATACATAAAACATTGGAAGAAAAAATCTCTACTTTTTTAGGTACAGAAGATACTATTTTATATGCCGCGGCTTTTGATGCAAACGGTGGTGTATTTGAACCCTTGTTTGGCGAAAAGGATGCCATTATTTCTGATTCTTTAAACCATGCATCTATCATAGATGGTGTAAGACTTACAAAGTCAATGAGGTATCGTTATGAGCACAATTCTATGGAGGACTTGGAAGCAAAATTAAAAGAAGCCATTGCTGCAGGTGCGGTACAAAAAATTATTGTCACAGATGGCGCATTTTCAATGGATGGCACGATTGCACAGCTAGATAAGATTGTGGCATTAGCAGAAAAATATGAAGCCCTTGTGATGACAGATGAATGTCATTCAACTGGCTTTTTAGGTAAAACAGGAAGAGGGGTGCATGAATTAAAAGGGGTCATGGGTAAGGTAGATATTATCACAGGTACTTTAGGAAAAGCTTTGGGTGGCGCGTCTGGTGGATTTACATCTGGTAAAAAAGAAATCATTGATTTATTAAGACAACGTTCAAGACCTTATTTATTTTCAAATAC
>CAIZLI010000013.1 GCA_903933765.1 uncultured Bacteroidota bacterium | reverse complement strand
GTACATTAAATGCAGTCACTGTTAAATTGCTATCCTTGTAAATCTGTCCCTCCTTAATTTCATTGGTATACACTTGATAAGCAATCGCATCTCCTTTTTCTAATCCATTAATTCTTATCGCTATGTCTTCCTTATAAGCACGCATTAAATCATCTGTCATTTTTTTTGATCCTGCAGGACCATAAATACTGATTGGGGCATTGCGATCTAATACAGCAGGTGTTAAAATGATATCGGCCAATCCTATGGTATGATCGGAATGTAAATGCGTAATGAATAAAGTTTTCAATTGTGCTGCTTCCAATGAAGGGAAGCCAAGTTTACTTGCTTCCGCCGCCCTTCTCACAACCCCAGGCCCACAGTCTACGATATAGGAACTGTTGTTGACTACAATTGCCAAGGAAGGACCGGATTTAGTAGGATCCGCAAAGGGCGTACCTGTTCCTAAAAGGACTAGTTTGGTGTCGGAATTTTGAGCATTTAAAATGCCGCAAGTAGCTATTAATAGTGCTGTTATGAAAGTAAATTTCTTCATTGCTGTTATCTTGAATGACCTTAAGAATATAGATTTAAATATAGTCAGAATTTGCGAGTTGCATTAAATGAATTAAATTTAAAAATAACATTATCACTATGAAAAATACAATCGCCTTGATTTGCGTCTTTATTTCAAGTGCCTTGATAGGGCAAAACAGTTTAGATGTGAGTTATCTGTCTTCGGGTGGAAAGCTAAAACCACTTCAAGCCATTATGGATATAAGACATTATGATATTAACTTAGATGTGGATATTGCAAAAAGAACCATTCAAGGAAATACCATTGTCACCTTAAATTTATCCAAGCAGTCCGATACAATTTTATTGGACTTGGTGCACTTATTAAAAGTGTCAAAAGTATTGGTCAATAAAAAGATTGTCAATTTTGAACAAAAGGATGACAAAATATTTATTAGTTCTGATGCTAGTTTTAAAGTTGGCAAACAATTGGTAGATATTCAATATGGTGGTGCACCTCCAGTTGCAGTGAAGCCACCTTGGCTTGGAGGATTTACATGGGCAAAAGACAGCCTTGGCAATGATTGGGTGTCAATTAATATTCAAAAAGAAGGGGGCAGAATGTATTTTCCTTGTAAGGATCATCCAAGTGACGAACCCAATGAAGGCGTTGACATGCGCATTACCGTACCAAAGGGTTTAGTCGTAGCTGGTCCTGGATTATTACAAAAAACAACCATTAAAAATAATAAAGCAACCTATTTCTGGAAAACCAATTATACCATTAGCAACTATTGTGTGGTATTTAATATTGGTAAATACAAGGTTGCAAAAGATACTTACACCACTATGAATGGCAACGTAGTTCCAATTGAATTTTATGTGTTGGAAGAAGACACGATGCATGCAAAAAAATTAATTGAAACTAAAATTAGAGATACCAAGATTTTAGAAAAATATTTTGGAGAGTACCCTTGGTATAAGGAAAAAATTGGCATCGCAGAA
The DNA here is from genome assembly GCA_903933765.1 of uncultured Bacteroidota bacterium. Lineage (GTDB taxonomy): Bacteria > Bacteroidota > Bacteroidia > Chitinophagales > Chitinophagaceae > Sediminibacterium. The sequence continues at coordinate 2,506 of CAIZLI010000013.1, read as the reverse complement.
GTACCTAATTCAGGAATGGAGCATCAGACCATGATCACTTTTGACAATCAATTTAAATACCAAAACATAGGAGGTCAGGCCTATTCCGATAACTTATTTCATGAATACGCACATGAGTGGTGGGCGAACAAAGTAACGAATAAAGATTGGGCACATATGTGGATACAGGAAGGCATTGGCACCTATGCCGAAGCCCTTGCTTACTATGATTTAGGAGGAGAAGAAGCTTATCATGCTAAAATGGCTGCATTTAAAAAGAGTATTAAATATAAAAAGCCAATGGTAGGTGGAGAAGAATTATCCGAGGACGAAACCTATGCAGGCAATGACATTTATACAAAGGGGGCATTTTTTATGCATAGCCTACGCTATGTCATTGGAGATCAAATATTTTTTCCAACTTTAAAAAAATTAGCTACAGATCCTCAATATACGTATGATAATTTTGTTACCTCAAAAGATGTGGAGGAACTATTTACGAATGCAACTGGCTATTCCTTAAAACCATTTTTTGATTTCTATTTAAGAACAACCTCTACTTTAGATTTTAATGTAAAAGAAATAGGATACCAACAATATCAAATTACGCCAGCGAATTATGTCATGGATTTGCCAGTGGATATCATGGTGAATCATACAATAGAAAAGAAAACACTAAATAAAGAAGGGGTAAAAATTACGAGCCAACACCCTCCTATCATTGATCCTAAAGGATATTATTTAAAGAAAGTGTTTGTACAATAACAAAAACTTATTGCATCAAAAAAGGACCTACGAAACGTAGGTCCTTTTTTGATTATATCCTGTTGGCTATTAATTCATCATTGTTAATTTGTTGGAGCAATAGGCCCTTTACGCATCGCTTTTCCTTGAGCAGGCCATGGAATAGGCTGTCCTGTAAGTTTATTGGTTCCTAAATCTACTTTGTCTCTTGGGAAGGTGGCATTGTCTTCACAAGCCATATATACCAAGATTGCAGTAAGCATAGCATTGCTTTTTAAATCATCGAAAATGATTTTATCGTACGTATCTCTGTTCGTATGCCAAGTATAATTAAAATAAGACCAATTTAATGCGCCTAATGAAAAACCTGGTGCACCCACAGCTACGAAAGAAGCATAGTCACTTCCTCCTCCACCTGGTGTGCCAGGAAAAGTAGTCTTAATAGAATCTTTCATATTGCTAGGCACTGCAGCTAACCATCTTGAAATAAATTCACCCGCATATTTAAAACCTTGCCCAGAAATATTAACGATTCTTCCTGTACCATTGTCCTGATTGAACAATGCTTGTAATTTACTAGCCACTTCTGGATGGTCTTCCACAAATGCTCTTGAACCATTTAAGCCTTGCTCCTCACTACCCCAATGTCCCACTAAAATAGTACGCTTAGGATTTGGATATACTAACTTTAGAATGCGCATTGCTTCCATCATTGTCAAAGTACCAGTACCATTGTCTGTTGCACCTTGTCCAGCATCCCAAGAATCAAAATGCGCAGAAAGCATCACATATTCATCGGGTTTTTCGGTGCCTTTGATTTCTGCAATGGTATTAAAGTTTGGAACAGTACCTAGATCTTTAGAATCAGTTTGAATGCTGATAATAGGATTGTCTCCAGCCTCTACTAGGCGATATAAAGTACCATAATCTTCTAAAGCAATATCCACTGTTGGAATTTTTGTAGTGTATGCATTGAATATTTTATCAACACCAAATCCATTAGACCAGTTATTGGTAAGGATGCCTAATGCACCCGCTTTTTCTAAAATAATTGGTAGCATTCTTGAAGAATACCCTGTTTTACTTAAGCGCTTGCGCCAAGCATCCGTTAGTTCAGTGCGTTCTTTCTTTAATTTATCAAAAGACTCCTTGGTAGCAAATTGTTGCCAGTTATCATCCGGTCTTCCTGTTGGCTGATTCATAGAAATCATCACAAACTTACCTTTGACATTAGGCAACCAATTGACAAATGCAATCGAATCCGCTACATCTGGTATAATCACAATCTCTGCTTTCACCGCTTTTCCTTTTGTAGAAGGACTCCATGACAATTGAGTGCCCTCTAAACTCTTTACTCTTGGAGAAAGCATATCAATATGTGTGATACCACGCTCCCAGCCTTTCCACTCGCCCCATTGTTCGTTGCGTGCACCAATGCCCCAACTAGCATATTTTTCCACTGCCCAATCGTTGGCCTTTTTCATTTGAGGTGTACCCACAAGTCTTGGCCCTATGCCATCTAATAACTCGTGCGCCAATGTTTGCAATTGTGAATTTTTAGTTTCTTCCGCTACTATTTTTTCGATGACTGTTTGTGCAGCTAGATGATTAGCTGTTAAAACACAGATAAGGATGAAAAAAATAGTGACAATTTTTGAAGAACTAGAGCGAAGCGTTTGTAGTGCTTTCATATTTCTAAATTTAAAATTTTTATTATAGTATTAGCAGCCGCCTTTACCAGGAATGCGTTTAAAAATTAATTTACCGTCTTTTTCTATATTGT
>CAIZLI010000012.1 GCA_903933765.1 uncultured Bacteroidota bacterium | reverse complement strand
CTTACCTAAAGATGGTCTTGCCATGGGGATAGAAGGCATGATTAAAGAAGTGATTGCCTTTGCCAATTTTCCACTAAAATCTAATCAAACAACTAAGTATCCAAAACTACCTTTTGATAAAAAAACTGATCCAAGAAAATTAGCAAGGGATATTACCCTTTTGCAAAACGGTACTTTGAAAATTAAGAAAGATAAAAAAATTGTTCAAAAAAATATTCCTGTCATTGGATTAACTGGAACAGGTGGCGCAGGTAAGTCTACTGTATGTGATCGCTTGGTGCATTATTTTATTCAGACCAATCCGGGCTTAAGTATTGCAGTGGTGTCTGTAGATCCTACTAAGAAAAAAACTGGTGGTGCTTTATTAGGAGATAGAATTAGAATGAATGCCATCCATCATCCTAATGTATTTATGCGATCACTCGCAACAAGGTCCGATCATCAATCTATCTCTGGATCCTTAGATCAAGTGATTTATTTATGTAAAGCCGCAGGCTATGATGCTATTATCATTGAGACCGCAGGTGTTGGCCAAAATGATGCGTCGATTGTTGATTATGTAACGCTGCCAATGTATATCATGACACCAGAATTTGGTGCTGCTAGTCAATTGGAGAAAATCAATATGATTGATTTTGCACAAATTATCGGTATCAATAAATTTGATCGTGCAGGGGGATTAGATGCAATTAGAGATGTGAAGAAGCAATACGCTAGGTCGCGTCATTTGTTTGATGCAGATCATTCAAAGCTTCCTGTTTATGGCACCATTGCATCCAAGTTCAATGATCCCGGCATGCAGCATATGTTTAATCATATGATTCAGTTAGTGAATCAGCAACATCAATTAAAATGGAATACGATTGCAAAACCTTTAGCGTATAATTCGAATCTGGTTGCAACACCAACTATTCCATTGAATCGATTTAATTATTTAAATGAAATTGTTGAAACCATACAAAAAAATAAAGTATGGATATCGGAACAAAAGCAGTTGGCTTCTCAATGGTATAGTTATGAGCAAGTGATGCAAAATCCTAAGCTAAAAAAATTACCAATTTTAAAAGAGGAGGCGGATAAAGTAGCTGGTGCAATCGATCCAGAAGTGAAAAAATCTATCCAAACTTGGGAAGCGACAAAAACCAAGTACCAACAAGATGCATTGGTCTATGAAATAAGAGGCAAGAAATTACATCAGCCTTTAAATTTTAAAACAGAATCTGGCTTGACTTTACAGAAAGTGTATTTACCTAATTTTAAAGACTGGGGCGATATTGCTGAGTGGCAATTAAAAGAAAATGTGCCAGGGCATTATCCATATACTGCTGGCGTATTTGATTTGAAGCGAACAGGTGAGGATCCAACAAGGATGTTTGCAGGTGAGGGTGGACCAGAAAAAACCAATCAACGTTTTCATTTTTTAGCCAATGGGCAACCTGCAACAAGATTATCTACCGCTTTTGATAGTGTGACTTTATATGGACAAGATCCTTCCAATAGAATGGACGTATTTGGAAAAATTGGCAATGCAGGAGTGAATATTGCATCGGTAGATGATATCAAGAAATTGTATTCTGGCATTAATTTAAATGATCCAACGAGTTCGGTGAGTATGACCATCAATGGTCCTGCTGCAATTATACTAGCGATGTTTTTTAATGCAGCCATTGATCAAGCTTGTGAGCAATACATTACTGAACAAAAAATGTGGCCTGCTGTCAATAAAAAATTGACTCAAATTTTCAAGAATACTGCAAGACCAGTGTACCATGATTTTGATGCGTTGAAAAAACAATCCATCCAGCACAATGGTTTGGGCTTAAAATTACTGGGTGTGAGTGGGGATCAAGTCCTCGATCCAAAAGTATATGCGACTATTAAAAAACAAGTTTTACAAAATGTACGTGGAACATTACAAGCAGATATTTTAAAAGAAGACCAAGCACAAAATACTTGTATCTTCTCAATTGATTTTGCATTGAAGCTAATGGGCGATGTACAAGCTTATTTTGTAGACCAAAAAGTGAAGAATTTTTATAGCATTTCTATTTCTGGATACCATATTGCAGAAGCTGGGGCCAATCCAATTACGCAGTTGGCATTTACATTAGCCAATGGATTTACTTATATAGAATATTTCTTGAACAGAGGTCTAGAGATAGATGATTTTATTCCAAACTTTAGTTTCTTTTTTAGCAATGGGATGGATCCAGAATATGCTGTGATTGGAAGAGTCGCAAGAAGGATCTGGGCGCAAACCATGAAGCTTAAATACAAAGCGAATTCAAGGTCTCAAAAATTGAAATACCATATTCAAACTAGTGGTAGAAGTTTACACGCACAGGAGATTGATTTCAATGATATCAGGACCACCTTGCAAGCATTGTATGCCATTTATGACCAATGTAATAGTTTACACACCAATGCCTATGACGAAGCCATTACCACACCAACCAAAGAGAGCGTAAGAAGGGCCCTTGCCATACAGTTGATCATCAACAAAGAACTTGGCACTGCAAAAGTGGAAAACGCACAGCAGGGTAGCTTCATGATGAATGAATTAACTGACTTAGTTGAAGAAGCAGTATTGCAAGAATTGGAAAGAATCAATGCAAGAGGTGGTGTATTAGGTGCGATGGAAAGAATGTATCAGCGTTCAAAGATTCAGGAAGAAAGTATGTTGTATGAAACCAGAAAACATCATGGAGAGATTCCAATCATTGGGGTCAATACTTTTATAGACGAAGCAGACCAAAATAGCAATGATCGTCGACCAGTATTTAGATCCTCTGCTGCCGAAAAGAAATTACAAATTACCAATCTGGGTCAATTTAAAAATAGAAACAAGGAGCAAGCGGATCATTATTTAAAATTGTTATATCATGCAGCGGTTCAAAATGAAAATATTTTTGATCTATTGATGGAGGCAGTTAAGTATTGTAGTTTAGGAGATATTACGAACTTGCTTTACCATACAGGGGGCAAATACAGTAGGAATTTGTAATAAAGCCTTAAAATAGCCCTAAAATGATTCCAAAATTGGGCCTACCTGGTGCTAAATACATCTTAAAAACATACCTTTGCCGCATCTATTTAGATTAATTGAAAAAGCATGAAAACGGACAAAAATACGGTCATTGGGTTTGTATTATTAGCAGGTTTATT
>CAIZLI010000011.1 GCA_903933765.1 uncultured Bacteroidota bacterium | reverse complement strand
GTGATCAATAATTTATTACCATTTATGGATGTGATTTTAATTGGAGAGAATACCTACGGAAAAAATGTGGGCTCATTCACCATCACCGATCCTAATAAACGATGGGACTATGGTCTGCAACCAATTACATTTCTTACAGCAAATGCCATTGGGAAATCAGATTATGGTACAGTCGATGGGTTTACGCCAACTTATAAACTAGCGGACAATGTATTACCCTATAAGGCTTTGGGAAATCCAGCTGAAACTTATTTAAGCAAAGCTTTAAGTATTATTGGCAATGTCGCATATCAACCAAGTTCTACCGAGCGCAGTCCAAAATATACCCGAACTTTAGCAAGTAAGGAATCTTTTTCTGATAACAAGTGGTTAGACAGAAAAGAAATGTGGATGGACCCAAAATAAATCATCTATGAATTTAAGTATACAAGTTTTTGTAACGGGCGGGACTTTTGATAAAGCGTACAATGAATTAAACGGTAATCTTTTTTTTAAAGAAACACATTTACATGAAATGCTTCACTTAGGCAGAAGTAATTTAGATTTATCGATTGCAACTTTGATGATGAAAGATAGTCTAGACTTTGTGGAAGAAGATCGCGCATTTATTGCATCGGCATGTAATGCTTCTAATGCAGAAAAAATTGTAATTACGCACGGTACAGATACAATGACCATCACCGCTCTTTATTTACAAAAACATTGCCCTAATAAAACGATCGTACTTACAGGTGCAATGATTCCTTATAAGTTTGGTAGTTCGGATGGATTATTCAATTTAGGTAGTGCACTCGCATTCACACAAGTACTTCCAACAGGCGTTTATATTGCAATGAATGGTAAATATTTTGAAGCAGACAAGGTCAGGAAGAATACCGAAAAGGGTGAGTTTGAAGCAATATAAAATTACATTACGAATCTCCTTTTGTTAATTGGATTATGCAGTGACTGCATTCCAAAGCTTAGCGCGTATTTGTAAAGCCTCTATTGAAGCCTCTGATGCTTCCTTCCACTTTGCAGCGTCTTCTCCACAAAGCTCTGAGACCATTTCCAAAGCTAAGTGACTATGATGTCCGCCATCCACTTCGATATGGCGCTCTATATAATATTTAAAAATAGAAACTTTTTCAGGTGATTCTGCTACTAGTTTTTCTAACAAACGCGTGAACATATCTGGTATTAAATCTTCTCTTCCAAAAGTAAATACAGCCGCTTGCACATGAGCTGGGGCATGGTTGACAATCTTAAAAGTAAAGCTCAAAAAATCTTTGATCGCATCGGCACAATCCAATTGTTGAATAGCTTTTTCAATTTGGACACCTGACTGTAATGCTTGCATTAAACTTTCTATGCCACTTGTAGACGCATCCATTTGACGCATTGCTTGTTGATATAATTCAAAATGACTGATTCGATTATCAAAAGCATCCACATCGGATTCTTCGCCCAATACAATTTCGTTGATTAAATACCTTGTATTCGCCGATCCAACTGGGACCCAAGGCGTTTGCACACAGGTTAATTTTTGTTGTAAGGATTTTAATAAACTCATAAAATCCCATACTGCAAAGACATGGACTTCTGCAAACTTTTGCAATTGGGCCAATGTTTGTATCTGATGGTAGACAGGATGTTGTAATAACTGCGCTCTACTTGGCTCAATAGCCGCTTTTAAAGTTTGGATGCCTGTATGCATATGGTGTTTTAAGGAGGGCAAAGTTAAGTAATTATGAAAGCTTTACAAATGCTGTTTAACTAATATTATTTTAGTACCTTAATACTTAAACTAAGGTTCGATATAAAGTCGAATTTTAAATTTAAGAAGCTTTAAATTTATGCCTTATATACAATGATTACAAACCGATTTTTATGTTAAAAATAGTACCGATTTTTTTATTCATGCTCATTATGCAAACATCAAACGCCCAACAGACTAAAATCATTGCACATCGTGGTGCATGGAAGGAATTTAATTTACCAGAAAACTCGATTGCATCTTTAGAAAAAGCAATTGAACTTAAATGTGATGGTGCAGAATTTGATGTTAGGAGAACCGCAGATGGTGTGCTTGTAGTAAATCATGATCCTGTCTATTTTGGTGATACAATTCAAACCAATACCTACGCTTATTTAAATAGAAACAAATTATCTAATGGCGAGTCCTTGCCCACATTAGAACAATATTTTTTAATGGGTACGCAAAACAAGCATAAAACCTTACTCATCTGTGAAATCAAAGCGGCCATTAAAGATAAAGTACAAGACTCTTTAGCAACCATTGAAACATTGGCATTAGCAAAAAGATTAAAAATTGAAAAACGCATTGTCTATATCAGTTTTAGCAAAGACATCCTTTCATGGATAAAAGAACAGCATTCAAAAGCAATCGTATTATACTTAGAATCTGACTTAACAATTGATGCAGTCGTAAAAAATAAATTTGATGGTATTAATTTGCATTATACCTCATTTAAAAATAACAGTCAGCTAAGTGCAACTGCTAAACAAGCAGGTTTAAAAATTGGCAGTTGGACTGTGAATGAATTATCGGATCTAGCCATCTTACAAGCACAAGGTGTAGAATGGATCACGACCAATCAGCCACAGCAATTTCAAAAACAATTAAAGGATTAAAAGCAATAAGCTTCCTGCAAAAATAATTGACTACTTATACCTTGTATCAATCAGGTATTGAATCTTCCAGCCTTCTTTAAATTTAACTAGCTGAAAACTATTGATGCCTTTATGTGAATATTGTCCTTTAAAATAAAAAGTATAGGGCGTCCAAACTGTGGCCATTAAGGGATCTAACTGAATAGCGCCAAATTCAATTCTTTCATCTAATGCATTGGGTGTTTGTTTGCCAACACTTTGTATAAAATCATTGATAGACTCCGTTTTGATAATTGCACCTTCTGGTTTATTTAGAATCGTTTGAAATATCACTTTATCAGAAAAACAAGTTTTTAATAATGTAGTATCCGCTTGCTGCATGGCATGAAACATATTTTGAATCACTTGTTTGACTTCCTTTTCGGATGTTGCAGATCCAGTTGTAATAGAGGACTGCGCAATGGCAGAAGACTGCATGGAAAACAAAATACAAATAATATATAGGATTGATTTTTTCATATTTAAAGTTTTTGAATAATTAATTCGTTTATTTCGGTAAGGCTGTCAATACTAATTTTAAGAACCCATCGATTGACTTGTCGTCCATCCATTTGATGACTGCAACGATATCGTTTTCCCTATCAACATAAATTGCATTGGTGCCATTGCCAATATGCGCATAAGCAGATGCGGGTGCAGATGGGTACATTTTTTTATCTGTGTTTAAAAAATAATTCATAAAGCCATAACCCGTATTTGCTGTAGTTGGCGTCAATGATTGATTGATCCAATCCTCGGCTATAATTTGTTTGCCATTCCAATTGCCTTTTCTCAAAGTGAGCAATCCGAATCTTGCCATATCATACGCATTGATAAACAATCCGCCACCAAAATGCCCACCACCACTCACTGATTGAATCATTTTGCCATCCATTACAATCCATGCATTTTTATACCCTGTCCACGCCCATGTATTGGATGCGCCAATAGGTTGCATCACTTGTTCTCTTAATACTTCTGGTAAAGGCTTTCTCCAAACTGCGGTAGCAGCTAAGGCCAAGGCATTGACCCTGGTGTCGTTGTATTTATAAACTGTGCCCGGTTCAAAACGTTTTCTGGTAGTCCACTCATCTTGCTTATCAGAAGGTCTATCTGCCCAATCTGGCTTCCCCCATAAAACACCTTCCCAATCACTTGTTTGTCTTAATAAATGATTCCAATTTATTTTTTGATTATGCTCACTGTCAAAAGGATAAATGAATGCCGTTTGATGGATCGGATTTTGATCTGTTGTTGGTGTGTTTACAAGTTCAATTGGAGGAAGATAGCTATACACTTTGTCTTCTATTGAACGAATGAGTCCCTTTTGCACTGCTAAACCAACGACAGTCGATACCATACTTTTAGTGACGCTGTTGACCATCTCCACTGCATTTAAATTACCCCATTCTGCAATGATAAATCCTTTATATACAATCACACCTGCTACTGGACCGCGACTTGCCATTGGTCCAATAGGATCCGAAAAAGGTTCTTTCCCAAATTGCATGGCTTGTGAAAGCATTAAATTTCTTGGATATTTTGTTTCATGCGTTAAGGCATATTGAATCGCTTGTTGGATCAAATTACTATCTACGCGTAAACTTGTTGGCGTTTTTCTTTCCCATTGGTCTGCAGCAGGAAAATAGGATTTCACTTGCGCACTTGCTGTAACACAAAGACAAAGTAAAATAAATACAAATTGCTTTTTCATAAAAGTTGTCTCTTTAAATTATTTTAATTGCGTGGTGTCTACCCTTGTTGGCGTATCTTTTCCTGCAATAATAGAACCGGCACTTAAGGCGATTGCTTTGATAATTTCATTCATGTTATCTAAGTCTAAGGTTTCTATTTGATCAGATGCTTTATGGTAATTTGGCTCTGAATCCATTTTAGAGGTAGAGATTGTATGCGCCGCAACACCAAGTCGAGCAAGGGTTGCATTGTCTGATCGATAAAATAAATTTTGTTCTGTATAAGGATCGGGATAAAATTTAAAGTTGGATCCTTCTAAATTTTTTTGCAAAATAGCGCCCATATTGGTTTTGTCAAATCCAGTGATATAAGCACTATTCTTTCCCCACTTACTTTCTGTTCCAATCATTTCGATATTGAACATGGCAACGACTTTAGCTGGGTCTAATTGCTTTGAAAAATATTGTGCGCCATATCCTCCTACTTCTTCTGCGGTGAAAGCTGCAAACAAAATTGTTCGCTCATTATTATTAAGTGCTTTATAATATTTTGATAACATAATCATTGCTGTAGTTCCTGCGGCATCATCGTTTGCGCCATTGTAGATAGAATCTCCATTGATCATATTTTTTGAATTCACTCCTATATGATCGTAGTGACCAGAGAAAATGACATATTCATTTGGCAAAGTTTTTCCAGGAATCATGGCCACGACATTGGCTAAAGCCATCGTCTCTATTTGGTGACTCGCTTGTATGACATACTTAGCTGGTGTGGTATTGGTTAAAACAAATATTACAGTTGCTTGATTCGATGGTAAATTATTTTTAAAACGAACTAGTCTGCTAAAGTTTTGTGTATGCGACTCGTCTACTAACACAATCATTTTTTGATTCGCGCCAATCATTTTTGCTGCTGCCTGATTTAAATTTTCACCTGCTGCAATTTTAGCCACCGCATACCCTGTTGCTTCTGTGATCTTAATTTCTGGCTCAATGGTCACCACAATGACCTGCTTGTTATCAATAATCGTCCCATCTAAACTTGCAGACAAGCTGATGAATTTTGATCTATTGATAGAAAACGATTGTAAAAACTGATTGTCTCCTTTTAAAGACTTTAGTCCTGAGGCTTCAAACTCTTTGGCTATAAATGCAGCTGCTTTATCAATGCTTGGACTAAAGGTTCTACGACCTTCCATTTCATCTGAAGCTAGCACGCGCTCTATCCTTTCTGTTTCTGACTTGGTGATTACTTTATTAATCATTTGGCTAATACCTAAACAAGGGATTAACAATGCAATACATATTAATTGAATCATTCTCATATTATACATTTTTAGAATTGCTTTAAAGATAATTTCATTTTGAATGCAAATGAAAAAAATGTGGACAGAGAAAAAAAGCAAACCTTTTAAACTTTTGAATTTGATAATTGTCTAAATTGCTAACAAATAATTTGCATGCCGCTAAGCCCAATTTCTAGCAGTTTAGGACTTGAAGTCTACAAAGGTCCTTGGACTAAGCAAACTACGACTCATTT
>CAIZLI010000010.1 GCA_903933765.1 uncultured Bacteroidota bacterium | reverse complement strand
ATATTGAAAGACCCTCGATATTATCGGGGGTTTTTTTTTGCCCCTACCTCTCCCTCCTTTGCATGGTCAACTTAGTTTTATTTATATTTGCCCATGCATAATTATGAAATTGCTGAATACTTTAATCTCTTAGCCAAGCTCATGGACATCCATGGTGAAAATGCTTTCAAAATAAAGTCATACAGTAACGCAGCATATACCCTAGACCGGTTAAATGACCCTTTGGAAGCCATGTCAGCAGCTCAAATTGCATCCATCAGAGGTATTGGAGATGCTTTAGCGCAAAAAATTGTGGATTTATTGGCCACAAAGCAACTACAGATCCTAGAAGACTATATAGAAAAAACCCCGGCTGGTATATTAGAAATGTTAAAAATCAAAGGGTTAGGTCCTAAAAAGATCATTACCATTTGGAAGGAATTGGGAATTGAAAGCATTGGTGAACTCTTATATGCTTGTGAAGAAAATCGATTGATCAATTATAAAGGCTTTGGCGCTAAGACCCAACAAAGTATTCAGGAAGCCTTAAACTATTATTTACAAAACCAAGGCAGTTTTTTATACCAACAAGTTCAAGGGATTGTTGCCCAAATTGAAAATGCCTTATCCCTCCAGTTTCCAAAAGACCAGCATCAGGTGTCTGGCCATTTTAAAAGGCAGATGGAAACCTTGGATTTTTTAGACATTGTCACCACCACAAATAATCAAGCACTCCAAGTTTGGTTAGAAGCAAAGGGATTTATTTTTGACGACTCAAATGATTTTTTAAGTTGTAAAGGGCCAGATCAATTTGAATTAAGATGGCATATTGTAGATAAAGCGCAATTTTATTTACAAGATTTTAGCCTATCCTGTAGTCCTGAATTTTGGTTGGCATGGCAGGCCCTACCAAATTTTGATGCAACAAAAGGATTTAAATCTGAATTAGCCATTTTTGAACAAGTACAAATACCGTTGATTCCTGCAGCTCAAAGGGAGGATCCTGCGATGATTCAGCAAGCAAAAACAAAAGGGTTAAACCCATCAATACAAGCCTCAGATATCAAAGGCATCATCCATTCCCATAGCACTTGGAGTGATGGATTACATACCATTGAACAAATGGCGGTCGCTGCAAAAGAAAAAGGATTTGAATATTTAGTGATTAGTGACCACTCAAAATCGGCCTTTTATGCCAATGGCTTGCAAGAAGATCGCATTAGGGCACAACATAAAGAGATAGATGCCCTAAATAAAAAATTAGCGCCATTCGTGATTTTCAAAAGTATAGAATCAGATATTTTAAATGATGGCAGTCTAGACTATCCAGATGAAATTTTGGAATTATTTGATATCGTGATTGCATCTGTGCATTCAAATTTAAAAATGACCGAGGAAAAAGCGATGATGCGCTTGATGAACGCAATAGAAAATCCTTATACAAGCATTTTAGGGCACCCTACTGGTCGTTTATTATTAAGTCGAAAAGGTTACCCAATTAATCATCATGAGATCATTAGCGCCTGTGCAGCGAATAATGTAGTGATTGAATTAAATGCACATCCAAGAAGATTGGATATGGACTGGCGCTATATTCATCATGCCATGCAAGAAGATGTGTTGATTTCTATTAATCCAGACGCACATGCGATTGATGGGTATGAAGATTGTGCTTATGGCATTTTGGTTGCACAAAAAGCAGGACTCACTGCCGCACAAAATTTAAGTAGTTTTAGTTTAGCCGAAATGATGGAGTTTATTAGCTATCAACAAGCTAAGAGAAACTAAGCTTTCACATACACAATATATTCTCCTGGCATCATTTCAAAATGGCTATTGCCATTGAATTCAAAACTAAGTCCAGAAAATAAATTGGTGAACTTTCCATTAAATGCTTCATGTTCGACATGTACATGTTGCCTTTCTGTAGAAAAATTTAAAACCACCAATGCTATTTGTCCTTGATCTTGTTTTAGATAAGCCATGACAGCACCCTCTGTTGGCAAGTTGAATACATTACTGGAATACAACACTGGAAATTGTTTTCTTGAAGTCAATAATGTTTTATAAAAATCATGCAATAAAGGCGTTGTATCCGTCCATTGAATTGGATCCTTATCAAAAAATGCCAATCTTTTTGTATTGGGTAATTCTTGGCCACTATAAATTAAAGGTTGTCCATTCCAAGTAGACGTAAATACAGCCCAAGCTTTTGCAGCAATCCCATACTTCTCGTATTCTGTGCCATTCCAACTATTCTCATCATGGTTAGAAGTAAAAAATAATTTATACGCTCCTTTTGGATATTGCGCGTATTGATGTAATACATGATACACTTCCTGCAAACCGTCCACCTCCTGCCCTACTTTTTTGGATGCATGCATCCAGGCCCAAGCATAGCTAGTATCAAACACTTGATGGTAAGCAAGGTCTTCACATTCTGCTAGCCAATACAAAGTTCTTGTTTTTTCCAACTTGGTTCTGGCTTCTACCCAAAAATCCAATGGCACTAAATGGGCCATATCACATCTAAACCCATCTATATTAAATTGATTGACCCAATATTCCATTGCATCAATGAGTGCAATGCGCATGGATGGATTGTCAAAATTTAAATCAACTACATCATCCCAACCATTGCGTTCTGTAAAATTACCAGCTGCATCTTGTGCAAACCAACTTGGATTATCTTGCATCCATTCATGTTGACCACCCGTATGATTCGCTACCCAATCTATAATCAGTTTCATGCCCAATGTTTGAGCAGTATCCACCAAGTCTTTAAAATCTGCTGCTGTACCAAATTCAGGATTGATTTTTGTATAACTACTACAGGCATAATAACTTCCTAAACTTCCTTTTTTATTGACATGGCTGATGGGCGTAATAGGCATCAACCAAACAATATCAATTCCCATTTCTTTGATTCTAGGGAGATGTTTTTCAAAGGCTTTAAATGTACCCTCTGCAGTATATTGTCGAATATTCACTTCATAAATGGAAGCCGTATTGGCCCAGCTGACTTGCTTAAATGAATCGATCATAATTATAGCCTTTTTTTATTATCTTGTTGCTAAGATGAATCCTAAATTAGATCGCAAATTAAGTCTTTTACATGCAACTGCCATCAATATGATTGATATGGTAGGCATTGGCCCCTTTGTCGTATTGAGTGTGGTGGCACAGATCATGGGTGGCCCTTATTTTTTATACGCATGGATTGCTGGTGCTATTTTGTCCTATGTAGATGCCATGGTATGGAGCCAACTAGGTGCAGCCTTACCAAAAGCAGGCGGTAGTTTTCATTTTCTAAAGGAAGGTTATGGTGGGAAATGGGGAAAATTAATGAGCTTTTTATTTGTATGGCAAACAATGATTCAAGCCCCATTGGTGATTGCCTCTGCTGCAATAGGATTTTCACAATACGCTAACTACTTTTTTCATTTAAGTTTTATACAGGAAAAATTAGTGAGTGGTGCTGTGGTGATTTTAGTGATCAGTTTATTGTACCGAAATATCGAATCCATTGGAAGAATATCAGTGTTATTATGGGTGGGTGTCATCACAACACTTTTGTGGATCATTTTTGGAGGGATTGCGCATGGTAATTTTATGGAACCCATCCTGCACATCAATGACGGACTAAAAATAGAATACGGACTAGTTGCTGCACTCGGATTTGCAAGTGTCAAAACAGTCTATAGTTATTTAGGCTATTATAATGTCTGTCATTTAGGTGCGGAGATTAAAAATCCAACCAAGAACATTCCAAGAAGTATGTTTATTTCTATCACAGGAATTTCAATTTTATACTTGGCCATGAACATAAGTGTGGCAAGTGTACTACCATTTGAAACCATCGTGAATAGTAAGTTTGTAGTGAGTGATTATATCAAAACATTATATGGACAAAATGCAGGCGCCATTGCCACTGTGCTTATTTTAATGGTCGCATTTGCTTCTGTATTTTCGGCCACCCTTGGTTATAGCAGGATCCCTTATGCTGCAGCACAGGATAAATCTTTTTTCGCCTTTTTCGCCAAAGTACATCCTAGATTACATTTTCCGCATCGCTCCCTTTTGGTATTAGGTGCGATTGCATTTGTGTTTAGTTTGCTCTTTAGATTAAAGGAAGTGATTGATGGCATTCTAGCCATGCGTATCATGATCCAATTTATTGGTCAGGCAATAGGATTATTGATTTTGTATAAAAGAAAAGGGAGTGGATTTTTCCCATGGAAAATGCCTTTCTTCCCTATTCCATTATTTATCGCCATTTTAATTTGGGCAGCTATATTTTACTCTACCGGCCCTAAAATGATGTTAAGTGGATTGATTGTAACCGCATTAGGCTTAATCGCTTTTGCCCTTGCTACGCGTTTTGGATGGATTCACAAAGCTAGTGAGGAGTAAGCCCATCACGATGCCAATGATCAATCCAATTTTTACATTTTTGAGCATCCAACCAATGCCAAGTCCAATGACCAATAGCATAAAAAAACTGATACCTCTGCGTTGTTTCATGGTCTATTGATTTTTTGGAAGGGATAATAAGTTGGCAAATAATTTATATGCTCCAGGATTACCAGCTGGTAATTGTCTGAACAATGCCAAACTTACATAGGCAAAATTGCCTTTCCCAAATGGTGCAATCAACAAACTACCCTGGCTTGGTGCTTCACCAGTATCATTCATTTGTAAGGGTGTTTGAAAACGCGCATCTATATTTTCGGCCTGATAAGTACTTCTTTCTTGCACCCAATCATTAAAATCTTCTGCTTTGATTGTATTTGGGAAATTGAGCACCGGATGATTTGGTAATACAAATTTGACATTTGCATTTTCTTCCGTTATTCTTTTGCCCGAGTTGACCGTTAATGGATAAGGGCCAACTTTAATATTTTGAGTACCTACTTGATTACTTTTAAGATATTGTACAATCAAATTACCTCCATTTGAAATGTACTCGTTCAATACGGATTGCTTATCGGAAAGGTATGCATACATATTAAATGCGCGAATACCTACCACAATCGCATCAAAACCTTTTAAATGAGCAGTTGTTAAATCTGCCTCTTTAAGATACACCACTTCATAACCCAATTGTTCTAAGGCTTCTGGTATTGCATCTCCTGCACCATCGATATACCCCACTTTTTGACCTTGCTTTTTGATATCTACTTTCACCACATGGATACTTGCATCTTGAAAATAAGTTTGAGCAGGTATATGGTCATATTGAATGGTCTTATGGAAGATCCCTTCATCGAATTTTGGTAATGTAGTCGTACTACTTGTTGGTACTAACACCACTTTATTGATTGGTGCTACTTCTTTTTTTGGCAAGACCACAATGGGTTGATACACATCCCCTTTTGTGAGATCCAGATATTTATACTGTACAGGAAATTGCTTTTCAAAAGCTTGTCCTTCAATTTTGTAATTCAATACAACCAAAAATGGTGCATCATTTTCTGCTTTACCTATCAAAGTTTGATCCTGCACCATAAACATGCCTTCGGTCTTAGGATTCACCAACCAATAAGGTTGTGAGTGAGCCTGTGTAGCAGGCACTTTGAAAGTAAAGGAGAATTGCTGATTCTGATTGGCTACTAAATTAATTTGTAGTGATGAATCTTTTATGATGGTTTGATTGGACAAGCATTGCATTTTCACCAAACTACTATTTAAGTTAGTTCTTTGATTCACCAATACTTGTATCGTTAAATCTCCTTCTGGAACAACTTGTTGTTTTGTGGTGGTGGCTTCTACTAATAATCCGCTTGCAGCTTCGATCGTTGACTGAATTAAATTTAGTTGATATGCCTTCCATTGACTCTCTGGTAAATTTTTTACTGCTTGATACAATGCAACCAAACTTGGTACTGAAGCTGCAGGTTGATCTAATGTATAGGCACTGATAATTTGTTGGATAGCAGATTGAATTTTAGGCGCATTCAGTCTTGACCAATTGGTTACCACCCCATCCATGATATCTGTTTTTGCAGTATCTCCATTTAAGTGTTGAAAGAATTCAAAATAGGAACCTCTTCTTCTTGGCCTGCCTTCCCCTTGGCTCTTATGCATTGTCCTTGCTTCAGCGCCAATCTCTCCATAACTTTTACCAACAATAGGATTGTAGCCACCTACTTCTATCTTCAATTGATTGTCATTGGTGGTATTGACTGTGCCAAAATTAAAGGTGTTCCAAACAATACGTTTTGCTTTCCAAGGTTGTACACCATATTTAAATTGCTCCTTAAATTGATTCGGATCTGCCGCTGCTAAATAGGCTTCTTGAGCAATGATGGAAGATGCTGCATGATGACCATGCCCTGCTCTTGCATCCCCAGGGAATCTGGTAATGATGATGTCTGGTTGGAATTTACGAATCACCCATACCACATCACTCAATACTTTTTGATGATCCCAAATGGCCAATGCTTCTTTGGCTGATTTACTATATCCAAATTCATAGGCTGTCGAAAAATATTGTTCAGCGCCATCCTGCATTCTAGCAGCCAATAATTCTTGGGTTCTAATTAAACCTAGTTCGATGCCCTGCTCTTTTCCAATTAAGTTTTGTCCACCATCCCCTCTTGTTAAACTAAGATAGGCTGTGCGATATCGACGTTCTTTAGTGAGATAAGGTAAAAAAGCATTATTCTCATCATCTGGATGTGCCGCAATATACAAGACAGAGCCTAAGACTTCCATCTGTTTTAGTTGAGAAAAAATTGCTGCACTATTGTTTTGCCCAAACAACATTTGAACAAAACAAAACATACTCAATAAAAGCAAATTCAGTTTCTGCATACGCCTAAAAATGATTCAATAAATTATTGGCCGTGTAAAAAAACAGCATTGGTTAAAATTAATTTTCCTCCCTCCCAGAAATTTCTGAAAATTGGATCATCCGCCATATAAATAATTTTACCAGCACCAATTTGTTTTACACCCAATAAAACACCTTCCTCTAATGCCGCTTTCGCTTTCACACCAGCAAAGCCAGTAATATAACTGTCTTTCTTAAAGCTTCCTACATTCCAAGCAGTACTAGAAGGCTCATACAAAACAATATCTTGCTTTAAACTAAAATAAGTTCCATTGGTACCAAAACCCAAAGGATGTGTTTCGTCCATATAGGTTTTATAAATAGCTCCTGGTATTGAACTCTTTAAAGATTCTTTTTCTCTATCCGCATATTTCAAAAGTTTTTGCACAGAAGGTTTTTCATCTTTTGCATTTTCTTTTATACGAATGCCCCAATCAGCATTGGAAGCCAAAGTGCTCGCAGCATTTTCTAAAGCAATCAAAACTCCACCTTTTCTTACAAATGCTTGAAGCTTGTCTGTGTTTGATTTTGAATTCAAATCTCTGTATTGTCCATCTGGTGCAATCAACACATCATAACGGTCTAAATCAATTCTACTAAGTTGTGCATAGGTTAATTGCGTGATTGGATAATTTAATTGTTGCTCAAAGAAGTTCCATACTTCACCAGCTGATAAAGCAGCTACGTATTCACCAGTTAACATAGCAACTCTTGGTGCGTGGTTGATGATTGGAATATCTGGTGACCCAAAATCAGCTCCTTTTTCTGCGTATCCTGTATTCACCGCCACAGCTTCGATATTTAGACTGCTACAAACTGATTTTGTGATATCACTCCAATTTGCCTCATTACTTGTTTTGAGCACAACTAAAGTACCTATCTCATAATTTCTACCATTCATAGTGAACGCCTTTTCTGCATAGCGCACTTTCACATTGTGCTTTAATAATTGCGCCAAAGCTTTAGCAGTTGCAAAAGAATGATAAGGGATAAGATAGCCATATGCACTTGTAGTGGTTGCAGGAGCAACTACATTAAATCCTGGTTCAATAGCCATTGCTTGCTTCGTAGCAAATCCATGCACACCATAAGCATAAGGCAATGCCCATGCAGTAATATCATAGGTATTTGAATCATTCACCTGCGTAACTGGCTCTAATAATACGCGTGCTAAAACACTATGTACTTGATTTACATTCACCGCCAAAGTATAGCCTTCGTTGACAAAATCAGCCTCTTTTTTTGTGTAATAGTCAAATGCCCTGAATTTTGTATCTGCATTTTTTAAAGTACCATACTCAATATTGTTCTTCTTTAATAAGTTCGCTAATCCTTCTAATTGACTTGCATTTTTAGCAGTCATGATAAAAGTTTTGAAATCGGACACAGTGCCTTGACGACTATCATCAAAATATTTTTTGAAATTTTCTAAAAGCTGGGTTCTATTCGCAGCACTAATTTCAATAGTAGATAAACTAGTTGTAAAATGATGCGTCGCTCTTGCAACCAATGTCACTGTATCACCACTATTGTCTTCTACACCTAAGCCTGCACTAATTCCGCCTTGCTCATAAGTCATCCCAATGGCCCCATTGTACATTGGATAGGTGTCTCCATAAGATGGATACAAAAGGTCAAATCTTTCTTTCGTAAAGAACAACCAATTGTTTTTGTCAAAATATTTAGCGTGATTTTTTCCAATTTGATCTTGGAAAGATTTTTGCCATGGCGTCAACACATCATGTAAAGGTTCTGCTGCAGGCGCAAAATAATAAGGCGCGTTGTATCCTTGTTCATGAAAATCGACATGCACTTGAGGGTACCAACTTTGATAAAGCGGTATTCTTTGTTGTGTTTCTTTTTGTGTTTGCCAAGCCCAATCTCTATTCAAATCAAAATTATAATGATTGGTTCTACCCGCTGGCCATGGCTCCATATGCTCTCTTGCTGCTGGGTCGGTATTGTAGGTTGATCCTACTGCATTGTTATACCAGTTCACGTATCTGTCACGACCATCAGGATTGATACAAGGATCAATCATCACCACCGTATTTTTTAGCCAATTTTTAGTTTCATCGTTATTTGGATCTACTAAAGCAAACAAAGTCAACATTGCAGCTTCAGAAGATGCAGGTTCATTACCATGCACGTTATAACTTAACCAAACAATACCCGGTTGATTCAAATCTTGCACTGTGCCTTCCACTAGACCAAGATTGTGTTTTCTGATTTGCTCCAAATTTTTAATATTTTCTGCAGTTCCAATCGCTGCAACCAGTAAATCTCTCCCTTCATTGGTTTTGCCATATGGAATGAGTTTTACCATATCAGATTTTGCAGCCGCAATCGCTGTAAAATAATTGACAATTTGATGGTGTCTGGTAAAGCGTGTGCCCACTTTATAATCCAAAAATTGTTCAGGGCTGAGTACTTGAGCAAATAATGAAAATGGAAGGATAAATAAACTTACCCACAAAATGGATTTAAACACAGATTTTTGTTGCATAAATTGGATATTAATAGATCTTAAAAATAGGCATTTTAGGGCTGCTTTAAGGCCGTAATGATAGATAGTTTTACACAACCCTACGCATGACTTGTTGATACCTAAATAATTAAGTAATTTAACGGTTCAATCTACCTACTATGAAACAGAAATTTCAGGTTTTTAGCCTCCTTGTCTTAGCCCTATTTCAATTTAGCAATACAGGCAATGCGCAGGATTTTTTTAAGCAACATCCTCAAATCAATCCATATCAATACACTGTCGTTAAGGAACAATCTTTTCAAAAAGCAGCTGTGACTTCGGCCCATCCTTTAGCAAGTATGGTGGGTGCCGCAATGATGAAAGACGGAGGGAATGCATATGATGCTGCCATAGCAGTACAATTTACCCTTGCCGTGGTCTTTCCTTCAGCAGGCAATATTGGTGGGGGTGGATTTTTATTGTCTAGAAATAAAGCAGGTGATTTAATGGGCATTGACTTTCGTGAAGCAGGTCCAGGTAAAGCACATAGAGATATGTATTTAGATGAAAAAGGCAATCCTATAGAAGGCATGTCTAAATTAGGCGCATCTGCATCTGGTGTTCCTGGTAGTGTTGCAGGTATGTTTAGCACGCTCCCATTTGCAAAAATGACCATGAAACAACTTTTACAACCAGCCTATGAATTAGCAGCTGGTGGATTTGTGATCACAGAAAGTGAAGCAAGAAGTTTAAATGCGGAGCGAAAAAACTTTATCAATTATAGCGCGCAAGCATCTGCCTTTACAAGAAAAGAAAATTGGAAAGCGGGTGACACTTTATATCAACCAGAATTAGCTGCAACCATTCTTCGCATTCAACAAAAGGGTAAAGCCGGATTTTATGAAGGTGAAACTGCCGATTTGATTGTGAAAGAAATGAAAAATAGTAAGGGCGTAATTAGTTTGGAAGATTTAAAAAATTATAATCCAAAATTTAGAAAGCCGATTGAATTTGATTATAGAGGACATCATATCATCAGCTTTGCACCTCCATCAAGTGGCGGTATTTTAATTGCACAAATGATGCAAATGATTGCTCCTTACCCAGTATCAGTTATGGGTGCAAATACCTTTGAATCAGTGAGCTTAATGGTAGAAGTGCAAAGAAGGGCTTATGCTGATAGAGCAGAACATATGGGTGATCCAGATTTCTGGAAAGTACCCACTACTACACTAACAAGTAATGCTTATGCACAGGAACGCATGAAAAACTACCAAGCAGGTGTCGCAGGAAATAGTAAAATGATTCAAGCAGGTGTCGCAAAAGAAAGTGAAGAAACAACCCATTTTAGTATCATAGACGAGGCCGGAAATATGGTCGCTGTTACTACCACGCTAAATGGTTCTTATGGCAATAAAACGATTGTTGGAGGAGCTGGTTTCCTTTTAAATAATGAAATGGATGACTTTAGTATTAAGCCAGGTGTGCCTAATATGTATGGCGCTTTGGGTGGAGAAGCCAATGCCATTCAACCAGGAAAAAGAATGTTGAGTTCAATGACACCTACCCTAGTTACAAAAAACAATCAGCCTTATATCACCATTGGTACTCCAGGTGGTACCACCATTCCTAATCAAGTATATGAAGGCTTAGTAAATATCATTGACCATAAAATGACCTTAAAAGCTGCCATTGATGCCCCTAGATTTCACCATCAACATATTCCTGATAATCTAACTGTTGAAGCAGATTTCCCAGAACAAACAATCAACGCCTTAAAAGAAAAGGGATATATCGTAAATAAAAGAGGTGCATTTGGTAGAATGGATGGCATTATGATATTACCTAACGGGAACAGGGTTGCTGCAGGTGATAAACGAGGTGACGATAGTGTTGCTGGGTATTAATGAAATGATAATAAAAAAACAAAACCCCCTTGCTCAAAATTAAGCTCATTTATATTCGTGTGCTGGTAGCCAGTTTTGTTGGATTGCTTTTGCTCTCCTACTTACTATTACTTTTGCCAATTGTACAAGAAAAAATTGGTCAACGGATTGCTGCGAATTTTAGCCAGTCCCTGGGCACTGAATTTAAATTAGAGGGTTTAAGTTTTTCTTTATTAAACAGGGTTGATATCAAAAATGTGCTCATCAGAGATCAACAAAAAGATACTTTGTTATTTGCACAAACACTTAAATTAAGGTTGTCTGACTTGCTTTTTTCTAGTAAAGCCCCAGTGCTTGGTTATATTGGTTTAGAAAAAGCAAAAATCTATTTACACAGAAAAACCCCTGTATGGAATTACCAGTTTATAGTGGACCATTTTAAATCAAATGATACGAGTAAGTCATCCAGCCAACAATTTGATTTAAAGAAAATAGACTTCTCCAATTTTCAATTCATCCAAGACGATGAGTGGATAGGTACTACAACAAAATTAGAATCAAAACACCTAATTGCTAATTTCAATCAATTTAAAGGCAAAGCAATAGAGATTGAAAAAGTTATTTTGGATAAACCATTTTACTACTATTTAGACAAACCAGGATTAGCACCAAAAAGAAAAGAAAAAAAGTATCAGCCTCGTAAAAATGAAATGTATTTTAGTGAAAATGGATTGAATATACTTGCTAAAAAAATTGAAATTGTACAAGGAAAAATATGGATTGAATATGGGTTTGGAAATCCTGTTCCATATTTTGATGAAGCGCATATACGAATTCAAAACTTAAATGCCACAATTGACAATGCCAATTTTTTAGCAGACACGATCAAGGCAAATGTTAGATTGTCCTTAAAGGAAAGGTCTGGGTTTGTGATCAAAAAATTGACTACTAAATTTAGAATGACCCCAGAGATTATGGAATTTGCTGCATTGTCATTGAAAACAAATAATAGCAGCATTGGTAATTATTATGCCATGGAATACAAGGATTTTATTCCAGACTTTAGGCAATACATGCAAAAGGTAAACATGAAAGCAACTATTACTAAGTCTATCGTGGCTTCTGATGATATTGCCTTTTTTGCACCAGCACTCAATGATGTAAACCAACAAATTGCTACAAATTTCCGTTTCAATGGAACAGTGGATGATTTTAAAGTACAAGCGCTAGGTGCACAGTATGGTCAGTCTTTTGTGAAAGGAGATTTTTCAATGAAAGGACTCCCCAACATGCAGCAAACAATGATTCAAGTGAATCAATTTAATGCTAAAACCAATATCCAAGATCTAGGCAGCTGGATACCTGGCATCAAAGATTTAAACAATCTGCCTCTAGAAACATTTGGCAATCTTTACTTCCAAGGAGATTTAACTGGCACCATCTATGATTTTATCACAAAGGGCAGTATTGCTACAGATATTGGATCAGCAGTCACCTCCATACGATTACAATTCCCTACTAACAGTGAACCTATCTATGAAGGCAATCTTGTTGCAACAAAATTGAATGCTGGCAAATTATTTAACATACCTTCTTTAGGGCTTTTAAAATTTAGTGGGAAAATAGCAGGTAGTTCATTTAATCTAGATAAGATTAAAACTAATATAGAAGGTCAGATTGACTCTATACAGTTCAATGGGTATACCTATGCACAGATACAAACCAATGGTATCTTACAAAAGCAGGCATACAATGGTTCAATTAAAATTAAAGACCCCAATATAAATTTCATAAGCAATTTAGAGGTTGATTTTAAAGAGCATACCCCTTCTTTTAATGCAGTGGGTGATTTGACAAATGCCAATCTAAGTGCCCTGCAATTCTCAAATAACCAAATTCAATTAACTGGCTTATTGGATGTGAATTTTTCGGGTTCCAATATCGATAACTTCATTGGTTCCGCTAAATTCTACAATGGAAAATTAAAAAGTGCCACAAATACAATCAATTTTGATTCTGTCTCTCTAAAGTCTAGCATTACAAAGGGCAATAAGCAAATCATATTGTCAAGTGACGATATACAAGCTAGCATATCCGGGAAATTCAATATCGATCAATTACCAAATAGTGTTCAATATTTTTTACAAGGTTATTTCCCTAATTATATCAAAAATTTAAAAGAAGCTCCAGTTAATCAACAATTTTCATTTCAAGTCAACACGGCCTACTTTGAACCATATATCCGAATTTTTAGAGACGAGTTTTCTGGATTCAATAATATGTTCGTAAATGGTACTATTAATACAGACAAACAAGCCCTTCAATTAGATGCAAAAATTCCTTACGCACAATGGAATCATTATGCCATTTCAAATGGTGTAATTGGTGGGACTGGCAACAAAGACAGTTTAAAATTAAACTTATTAGCCAGCGCATTTAATTTGACGGATAGCTTTCAATTAATTAGTCCAAAATTACGTGTCAACACTTCTAAAGACCAATCACAATTTAATTTAATAGCAGAAAGTAAATCCGCCCTATCCTATATTTCATTTGAAGGTAAAGTGAATACCTATACAGATGGGCTAAGTGTACAATGGGCGCCTTCCTATTTCATTTTGAATGAAAAGCAATGGTCAATTCAAAATAAAGGAGAGATTTCGATCAGAAAAAATAACACCTATGCCAAGCAATTTAGCATCTCCCAAGGATTACAAAAAATTGCAGTTCAAAATCATCCGAATGACGCGAATGGATTACAAGTAAAACTCGAAGAAGTGATTTTAGGAGATATTACGAATGTATTTTTTAGCTACCCAAAACTAGAGGGTATCACAAATGCTACAATTAATTTAAATAAAATCAATGACCAATTCTCATTGAATATTAATAGTACAATTAATCAATTTAGTTTTAACTCCACCCTACTTGGCAATACGACATTGAATGCGGCTTATGATGACAAAACAGGGATCGTGCCTTTTGATTTAAACTGCCCTAATAGTAGCTATCACTTAGCTGCAAAAGGCAGTTATGCCATCAAAGACAGCCTCAACCCATTGGATGCAACACTCACACTACAAGAATCAGATTTTGGATTGATTCAAGAATTTATTGGTGGTGTGTTGACCGATTTAAAAGGGAAAGCGACAGGCGCCATTCATTTTGGCGGACGTATAGAAAATCCAGATTTACGAGGCGTAGCCACCATCAAAGATGCAGCATTCAAAGTAGACTATACAAAAGTCAACTATTTCCTTCCAACTGCCACATTGCAATTTACAGATGAGGGCATCGACTTTGGCACCATTCAAGTGCAAGATAAATTGAACAGGGTTGCACAGTTTAAAGGCAAGATCTTTCACCAAAGATTTAACCACCTTGTATACGATATGGATATGCAGAGTTCAAAAATTGAACTCTTGAATACAGATGTCATAGACAATAGTAGTTTTTACGGAAAAGCAGTGGGTAAAGCATCTATGACCATTCGCGGACCCGAAGAAAATATTAAGATGTCTATCAATGCAGAAGTCAATGATAGTTCACATATCTATTTGCCAAATGCAACGAGTAAAGAAACTGGTCAATCCGAATTCATCGTCTTTAAAAAAATAGGCAAGTCTATCATCAGTAATGCAGAGACACCAACTTATAATCTTGTGGTTGATCTAGATGTCAGCGCAGACAATAAAACTCAGATAGATGTTATTTTAGATGAGTTAACGGGTGATGTCATTAAAGCGGTAGGAAATGGAAGATTAAAAATTAGAGCTGGCAATATTGAACCATTGACCATGCGTGGTAAATACAATATTGAAAAAGGAAAATATGATTTTAATTTTCAATCATTTATTAGAAAGCCATTTGACCTCATTCCAGAAGCCGGTAACTTTATTGAGTGGACAGGCAACCCTTACGAAGCGAATATCCATGTAGACGCAAGGTATACTGCAGAAAGAGTAAGTTTAAACGAATTGGTTGGAAACGCCAATTTTAGCAATGCCGTAAAATCATATCGAGGCAATGTGTATGTGATTGCAGCATTAAGAAATAAATTAGCAAGGCCCGATATTCAATTTACTTTAGCCTTCCCTCCTGGTAATCCGATCAGCACAGATAATGAATTCTCTCAATTTATTACAAGACTGGAACGTGATGACAATGAAATAATCAAACAGGTTTCTTTCTTAATTGTGTTCAATTCATTCGCACCCGTTGGTTTTAATTCAGGAAACAATAATAATGCCTATAGTGTGACGACCCTTGGAATCAATTCCATCTCTCAATTATTAACCAAGGAAATCAATAAATCTGTTACTAATTTATTGAACAAAGTGACAGGCGATCAAAGCCTTCGATTTGATATTGGCTCAAATGTTTACAATAGTGGTAATTTACTGGATCCTACTGGGTCTGGTATTGCGATCAATTCCAATAAGATAGATCGCCAAAGGGTGAATCTAAAATTTGGCCGTAGCTTTTTTAATGACAAAGTGATTGTCAATTTAGGAGGCGATTTTGACTTTAATTTAAGATCTGCATCTAGCATTGATAATAATAATTTTCAATGGCTACCCGATCTAAATATTGAATTCATTTTAACTAAAGACCGAAAATTGAGGGCCATAGTCTTTAACAGAAACAGTTTAGATATCATTGGTGGCAGTATGGGCCGAAGAAACCGTCAAGGGGTAAGTATCTCCTATCGAAAAGATTTCGAAGATTTTATTTTCTAGGTAAAATTGATGCTGGTATCTTTTGACAATTTTTAAATCGATACACATAAAAATTTCTTAGTAACAGACCCCTCTGTTTTATTTGAATTGTATCCGTCTTCCCCATTTTTTCAAAATAAGGCAGGATTGATTGAGTTGGATCAAATGGTAAATTGGAAGGCTGTATAAAATAAGCATCCTGCCCAATTTGTAAATTAGGTTGGTCTTGATTTAACCATGCAAATTTATGTACATCCTCAAGTGCCCCTATCGCAATCACCTGTTTTTGGGTTGACCTTGCCGTATAGAATAAAATATGCCCTGCAGGAAACCATTTAGAGACTATAATAGGCGCTTTAGCTTGCATCCCTCCTGATGTATCTTGTTGAACAAGGGTCTTGAATTCGACACTAAATTGATTCCATCCAGTAACATCATTGATTGGATTGTACTCCCCTAAATTGTCTGGGCTTTTAGACCCTAATTGTATTGGGAATACATGCACCAATCCTATAAATCCAATTACAAGCACCACAAAAAATCCCAAAGCCCATTGAATTAAATTTGGAATAAGTTTTTTGGAGGTTTCAGACCAATAGACACCAGCTAATAAAAATAAAGCAATAAAGCCTGGACCTGTCCAATGGGGTAAAGTGGGATTAAACAAGGAGATGCTCCAAAACAAGGCTATCAAAGGAAGGCTAAGCCATAACAATAAACTAACTAAAGAAGTGGACTTTTGATTGGAAGTACTTTGAACTTGAAAAATTGCTTTCAATTTTTTGAATTGTAACAAAGGAATCAAACAACTGATATAGACCAAAGGATTTTGATAAAAAAATTCTCCTGCAATTTGTTGAAAAAAACTTGCCACTTGTATACCTGAATGCAATACCCGCTTAGAATGAAATTTGTAGGTTATGAAATCATACGCTATGTTCCAATACAAGATAGGTATCAACGCTAATAATGTAATGACTACTGCGATGTACAGGAATGGTTGCTTAAGTGTTTTAAGTTGATGGAACAATAAAAATCCCCCAAAGCCAATCCATAAATACAATCCATGTACTTTACTTAATGTAGCTAGACCAATCAATAAACCCAATACAAGCCAGTTGAGTTTTGTAAATAAATGTGGCTTTACAACCCATTTTGTCATTAAATAAATACTTCCAGTAAAAAATAAAAGCTGAGGACTATCGGGCATAATAAATAAGCCTGCTATGATACTTGTGTAAATAGAACAAGTATAAAGCAATGCTGCAATCCATCCAGCACGTTCGTTATGTATTAAAGCACCTATTCTAAAAACAATCCAAGTGGAGATGGCTGCAGCTAGGATACTTCCAAGACGCATAGACAAAGTAGAGACCCAGTTTAAATTGAGCGTAGATAGTTGTATCATCCATCCTACCATTGGAGGATGATCAAAATGATTCCAATCTGGTTGCACTGCGTAGGTATAATAATAGACTTCGTCATTGCCTAATTCCAATAAAAATGACAGTGCAACTTTTACAATGATTGCAATTCCGATTAACCAGATTGTCTTTTTAGGATAATCTATCTTTGAATATTGCATGAACCAATGATTAAATTATGATTTACTTGCAGCTTGATCTACAAACCAAGTTGTAGCAAGATGATATCCCTTTAAGCCTAAGCCAACAATGGAACCAACTACTTTTGCAGAGACATGTGATATTTTTCTGAAATCTTCTCGTGCATGAATATTGCTAATATGTACTTCTATGACAGGTGTTTGAATAGATGCAATCGCATCTCCAATGGCAACAGAGGTATGCGTATAGGCTGCAGGATTTAAGATGATCCCGTCTTGGTTAAAACCATATTGTTGAATCGCATTCACAAGCTCCCCTTCTACATTAGATTGATAATAAGTGAAATTGACTTGAGGAAATGTTTGTTTTAATTGTGCCAAGCAATCATCAAAACTTTCGTTGCCATAAATACCTGGCTCACGCTTACCCAATAAATTTAAATTAGGTCCGTTGATGATGGTAATATTAAGCATAGTGCTGATTTTGTGATTTCAAATATCGAATTAGTTGGTCTTCATTAATGCAATGAAATCATCAAACAAATAACGACTATCATGTGGGCCCGGAGTCGCTTCTGGATGGTACTGCACACTAAATGCAGGACGATCTTTTAAACGAATGCCTTCGATAGAATCATCATTTAAATTCACATGAGAAATCTCCACATTCGCATGTGCTTTAACAGCATCTGGATTCACACCAAAACCATGATTTTGTGTAGTGATTTCTGATCTTCCTGTGATCACATTTTTAACTGGATGATTCAATCCTCTATGACCATGGTGCATTTTAAAAGTAGGAATATCATTGGCCAATGCCAACAATTGATGTCCTAAACAAATTCCAAATAATGGTTTTTTCTCTTCTAAAATTGCTTTAATTGTTTTGACTGCATAATCCATTGGTGCGGGGTCCCCAGGACCATTCGATAAAAAATAACCAGTTGGATTAAACGCTTTTAAAGTTGCAAAATCAGTTTTAGCAGGATGCACTCTTACATGTGCCCCTCTATCTACTAAACATTGTAAAATATGTTGTTTCACACCAAAATCTAAAACTGCTACTTTCAAAGGCGAATGCACATCTCCAAGTTCATATACTTCCTTCGTACTTACGGTACTTGCTAATTCTAAGCCATCCATGCTAGGCACTTTAGCTAATTGCGCTTTTAAAGCATCTACATCTAAATTATCTGAAGAAATAATACAGTTCATGGCACCACTTGTTCTCACATGCGCCACCAATGCTCTTGTATCTAAACCTTCGATAGACACAATATTATTTTCAATTAGATAGTTATTCAAATTTCCGTCTGCTTGTGCACGACTAAATTTTTCTTCTAAGTTTCTTCCAATTAAACCATGAATTTTTACGGTCTTACTTTCTACATCTGTTGCTTTTACACCATAGTTACCAATGTGCACATTGCTCATGATAATGATCTGTCCTGTATAACTTGGATCCGTAAACACTTCTTGATATCCAGTCATACCAGTATTAAAACAAATCTCACCAGTTGTGGTTCCAATTTTTCCAAAAGCTTGACCATGAAAAACATTCCCATCTGATAAAACTAAAATTGCTGGTTGTGTGGCCATATAGGTAGGTTGATTTAATTGTTCAAAAATAGGCAAAAAAAAGGCAAGACCAAAGTCTTGCCTTATATGTAAAATGAATTAATTCATTATTCAGCTGTTGGAGTCTCTTCGTTAGATACTTCAGCAGTTGGTTCAACCGGTGCTGCTTCTGCAGGAGCTGCTTCAGCTTTAGGAGCGGCGGCTTTAGGTGCAGCAGTTGCTTTGCTTCTACGTGTCTTTTTAGCTGGTTCAGTCGCAGAAGCGATTGAATTGCCATAGATCTCGTTGAAGTCTACTAATTCGATCATCGCTTTTTCAGCATTGTCACCTGGACGAATACCTAATTTGATGATACGAGTGTATCCACCTGGACGTGTAGCGATTTTAGGCGCCACCACTGTAAATAATTCTTTTACAGCAGCTTTGTCGTTTAAATAACTAAACACGATTCTGTGATTGTGACTGATTTCTTCCTTAGAAGCAGATTTCTTAGTCTTAGTAATCAATGGCTCAACGTACTTTCTCAAAGCTTTAGCCTTAGCTAAAGTAGTTACAATACGCTTGTGCGTGATAATTTGACAAGCTAAGTTCATCAATAAGGCTTCTCTGTGTGCCTTTTTTCTTCCAAGGTTGTTGTTTTTGTCTCCGTGACGCATGACTTTTAAGTT
>CAIZLI010000009.1 GCA_903933765.1 uncultured Bacteroidota bacterium | reverse complement strand
GCCATCTATATCATATGAAATGCTAGTGGGCCAAGGACAGGGCATTATGCGTTTTAATAGACCTAATAAAGCAGATGCAATTCTGCAAAATAATAAGCAAGCAGTAAAAGAATTATTGAACCTCGTTACTTTTGGATTAAATAGCAATAAGTATTTAAATACCAATTTAGAAAAATTAAAAAAGATTGGACAAAAGCTAGACAGTGCGATTGTGAAAGAATACGGTGACTAATTTCATTAGTCGTTATCTCTCTTACTATTTCGGTGTCTGCGCCAAAGTATAATCAGGATTGCGATGATGCCAAATAAAATAGGAAATCTCATACTTGTTGATTTATAATGTAAGCTACAAAATTCGTTGACTACTTGCGTTTTTTAAATCATTGACAGCATTGACTCCTGTAATCAAAACCACGCCAGGTTTTTTATCTTTTTCAAAACTACCTAAATGTTTGTCCATCTGTAATGCTTGCGCACCATTGATGGTAGCCCATCCAAGCATCTCGGCTAATGGAATTTGTGGATGGTTTTGTTGAATGGTTTTCAATTCATCTAATATGTTTAGGCTCCAATTGCTCGCATAGCTATCGGTCCCAATCACGATCTTCGCTTTTTTGGAACGTAGTAGTTCAATCGGTGGCATGGTTTGTTCAATGTATTGATTCGCATTAGGACATAAACACCAAAAGGCATTGTCCATTGCAGCATGCACTGCTTGTATGTCTTCGGCGGATGTAAAACTATTGTGTACTAAAATGCCATGATGCGCTTTTTTGAAAACAGGTAAGACAGATTGCAAAGCACTTAATCCCGTGGCTTCAAAAAAATCTAAATTCACTTTTGTCCTTTCGTACATGCCTAAAAAACTACCTGTCTTAGTTTTAAAAAAATCATTTTCGTCTGGAGTTTCTTGATTGTGCAAACTAATAGTATGGATACCAAAATGTGCACTTAATAAATTCCATAAATCATTTGTCACCGAATAAGGTGCATGTGGCACAAGCGATGCACGCACACAGTTTTCTTGAAATTGTTTTTGAATTTCTAATCCTGCTTCAATTTTATCCGCTGCACGTGAAGGATCTAAATCATATAATTCTACAAAACTGTAATAAGCTAAATTGTGTTTTGCTTTTTGTGTTAATGTATCTAATGTGTTGGAAATATCCCCCACTGCAACAATCCCATTCGCCATCATTTCTGCTTCGGCATTTACAATGGCTTCTTGAATTGCTTCTGGTGCTATTTGACGCAATGCTACAATCTGTTTTACGAATTCTTGTAATCCGGTATGCGCAGGAATCATTCCTTTCATGTGCGATAATTCCAAATGACAATGTGCATTGATAAAACCAGGTGTAAGTATCCCCTCGAAATTTTGCACTTCATCTCCTGCATCTTCAATCCCCACCATCGCTTCAATCGTTCCATCTTTTTGGGTGATTAAAACCAGTTGGTCCTCCAAAAGCTCGGTTCCTGTATAAATTTGAGTGGCTTGAAATTTTTGATACATATATATAATTAGGGTCAAAATTAAGACTAATAAGATGCAGAACATAGCTAAAAAGACTATTTAAGCCTATTTTATGGGTTTTTACAGGAAACATCCATATTGTAACTAATTGATAATCAGTTCATATTTAATATCATGAAATTTTTGATACAAAAATATAATTGATAATCAAGTACTTACAAAGGTATGCTTTAAAATATCCTTCAAAAAGCAATGAAAAGCCAAAATCCCTTCGTAACTTTGCCCTCCCTTATAAAAGGGGATATTTTATGGCTGACGGGATAGCGCAGCCTCATTAAAACAAAGAATTATGAGTAAACTACATTTCACCACGAAGCACGCCAACGCGGCTACCG
>CAIZLI010000008.1 GCA_903933765.1 uncultured Bacteroidota bacterium | reverse complement strand
GTGTACTATTTTGATCTTAGTATGATATTTTGCAAAAACAAATAACTAAGTATGCGCTGCTGCTTTATAATTCTTCCATTTGGTAATGGCTGCTTCCATATCCAAAGGCAATGGACTGTCAAAGCGCATCATGGCCTCGGTGGTTGGATGAATAAAACCAAGTGTTGCGGCATGTAAAGCACATCTAGGACAAGCATCAAAACAATTGTCTACAAATTGTTTGTACTTGGTATAAATTGTCCCTTTTAAAATTCTATCTCCACCGTATTCTTGGTCATTGAATAAAGTATGTCCAATATGTTTCATGTGCACACGAATCTGATGTGTTCTACCGGTTTCCAATACACAAGATACAAGGGTAGTATAATTATAACGCTCTATTACTTTATAATGGGTGATGGCATGCTTTCCAACTTCTCCTTCAGGATAAGCGTCAAACATTTTACGGAAAGTTTTATGTCTAGCGATGTGCGCATTCACTGTGCCTTCATCTTCCTCCATATTGCCCCAAACCAAGGCAACATATTTTCTTTCAACCGTATGATTAAAAAATTGTTTTGCTAAATGACTAGCTGCTTCGGGTGTTTTTGCAAGTACAATTAAGCCAGTCGTATTTTTATCTATACGATGCACTAAGCCAAATCTTGGAAGGATTTCCTCGTTTAAATTTGGATTCTGTTGCAATAAATGAAATGCCACACCATTCAGTAAAGTGCCTGTGTAATTTCCAATGCCAGGATGTACCACCATATTGGATGGTTTATTGATCACCATGATGGCATCGTCTTCATATACAATATCCAAATCCATTTGCTCTGGCTTCAATTCGGTGTAATCTGGGTTGACATAGCTCATATACACCACTTCGTCTCCTGGACGGGTGCGGTAATTGCTCTTAACCACTTTACCATTCACCGTTAAAAATCCACCCTCAATACCATTTTGTAATTTGCTTCTTGTTAACCCCACAATTCTCATTTGAACCCATTTATCAATACGCATAGGTTCTTGACCCTTATCTACGATATAGGTCAGTTTTTCATAGACATCTTCGCTTTCTATTTGTAGCTCTTCAGTTGACATGATGCAAAAGTAAGTTATTGCCGCTTAGTTTGTAACTTTGTTCTATGCGTCAACAAGTAATTTTTGAAGATTTAGGAATACAATCTTACCAACCAACTTGGGATTACCAAGAACAGCGTTTAAAAGAAGCTGTAGCGCTAAAGACCGAAGCTAGGACGCAAAATAAGGAAGCCTCTGAGGCGGCAACCCAACATCGATTCATATTGGTAGAACATCCACCTGTTTTTACTTTGGGTAAAAATGGCAACAGGTCCAATGTATTGGTTTCTGATGAACAATTAAAAGTATTAGGTATTGAGTATTTTCATATCAATAGAGGGGGAGATATCACTTACCATGGTTTACAACAAGTAGTGGGATATCCGATTGTTGACTTAGATAAGTTCAAGCCAGACTTGGGTTGGTATTTAAGGAGTTTAGAGGAAGTGATTATACAAGTGCTTGCAGAATATGGATTAAAGGGAGAAAGAAGTGCAGGAGAAACAGGCGTTTGGCTAGACCCGCAGGATCCATTTGTGGCAAGAAAAATTTGTGCTATGGGGATTAAGTGTAGTCGATGGATTACCATGCATGGATTTGCACTGAATGTCAATACAGATTTATCCCATTTTGAATTTATTGTGCCCTGCGGTATTGAAGGAAAGACCGTGACTTCTTTGGAAAAAGAATTAGGAAGGAAGGTAGATTACGAGGAAGTGAAGCAAAAAATTAAAAAGCATTTTGAAGCTATCTTTGATTGCGAATTAGTTTAATTAATTCAGTTAGAATTTTAAAGTACCCGCCGGCAATGACCGATTCCCTTGCAATCCGCCGCTATGAATGACTAAGATGGATGCATCTTTTTCAAAATAATTTTCTTGAATCAATTGTTCCACACCAAAAAGTAATTTACTAGTGTACACGATATCAGTTGGTATTTTTTCTGTATCCCAAAGCCTATTCATAAAGTCAATCATTGTTGGATTGGTTTTGGCATAGCCCCCTTGATGAAACTGATGCAGTAAAGTATAGGGGTCACTATTTTTTTTATCATTATTAGAATCATTATTATAATTATTAATATCATTTTTATCAATTAACAATGCATTGATTTCATTTTCGATACTGCCTTCGTTTTTTAAAACTGGGATGCCAACGATTTTTTGATTGGGACTTGCAGCATTGATACAACCAGCAAGCAT
>CAIZLI010000007.1 GCA_903933765.1 uncultured Bacteroidota bacterium | reverse complement strand
TTGCGAAACATTTTCTTTTGTCCTAATGCCAATAAAAAAACGTTTTTCCATCTTGCAATGGGTTGATCATTGAGTTCAACTGGTTTTCCAAGATGGATGTTTCTTTTTATAGTCAACAGCTTTTTTGCAAAAATGTAAAAAGCAATGACCGATAGGATCGAAAAAACAATTCCGCTGATAAATTCCATGGTTAAAAGCATTTTTGACTGAGACACGAATTTACTCCATTTCCTTTAGTCTCTTACTTAAAATACCCTCAAATAATTCACAGATTATCAGGAAACTAATGTTGTTTTTATGGACTTATTTAAGCAGAATTATTTAATTTGCCGCTATTCTCAAGTATTTTAATCCATTCCATTATGAATCAAGCAATCCATCAAAAAATTGCAAGCTGGTTAGAGGGTAATTTCGATACTGCCACTAAGGAGGAAATCAGGTCTTTACAGGCCAATCAACCCGATTTGTTAGAAGACGCATTTTATAGAAATCTCGAGTTTGGAACTGGAGGATTAAGAGGATTGATGGGCGTGGGCACCAATAGGGTGAATAAATATACCATTGGGATGGCGACGCAGGGTT
Organism: uncultured Bacteroidota bacterium; assembly: GCA_903933765.1. Taxonomy (GTDB): domain Bacteria; phylum Bacteroidota; class Bacteroidia; order Chitinophagales; family Chitinophagaceae; genus Sediminibacterium. The sequence continues at coordinate 5,577 of CAIZLI010000007.1, read as the reverse complement.
TTTCTAATTATTTATTAAAAACCTATCCCAATGCATCAATTTCAGTGGTGGTGGGTCATGATAGTCGAAATAATTCAAGGTTCCTTGCAGAAACGACCGCTCAGGTTTTTGCTGCAAATGGCATCAAAGTCTATTTATTTGAAGCATTGAGACCAACGCCAGAATTAAGCTTCGCTATTCGTCAACTACAATGTAAAGCTGGGGTTGTTTGTACCGCTTCACATAACCCAAAAGAATACAATGGCTATAAAGCTTATTGGAATGATGGAGGTCAATTGGTACCACCACATGACAAAAATGTCATTACCGAAGTGGAAGCGATTCAGTCTTTGGAAGAAGTAAAATGGACTGGTGGGGATGCATTGATTGAAATCATAGGAGCAGAGATGGACGCGTCTTATATTGCGATGTTAAAAACTTTGAGTGTTTATCCAGAAGTGATTGCAGCGCAGAGTGATTTAAAAATTGTGTATACGCCAATTCATGGGACAGGTATTACCTTGGTACCAAAAGTGTTGGAGGCATATGGTTTTAAGAATGTGTATGTGGTAGAGGAACAAGCGACACCCGATGGTAATTTTCCAACGGTGGCTTATCCTAATCCAGAAGAGAGTGAAACAATGCGCATTGGTTTAGAAAAAGCAAAGGCCTTGAATGCAGATATCCTTTTGGGAACAGATCCAGACGCAGATAGAGTTGGGATTGGTGTCAAAAATCATAAAGGAGCATGGGTTTTAATGAATGGCAATCAAACTGCTGTATTGGCATTTGCATACATGATGGAAGCAAGAAGAGCCAAGGGTATTGCATCACCAAACGATATGGTGGTTACAACAATTGTTACCACAGAAATGATCAATGAAGTAGCAAGACAAAACGAAGTGAATTGTTACAATGTATTGACAGGCTTTAAGTGGATTGCCGAATTGGTTAAAGAAAAAGAAGGGAAAGAAAATTACATCATTGGGGGAGAAGAAAGCTTTGGCTTAATGATTGGCGATCAAATTAGAGATAAGGATGCAGTGAGTGCAGTGGCTTTATTATGTGAGATGGCTGCTTATGAAAAAAACAAGGGCAAGTCCTTGTTTGATAAAATGATCGAATTGTATATGCAATATGGGTTTTATTACGAACATTTAATTAGTATCACTAAAAAAGGCATGAACGGACAGCAAGAAATTGCAGCAATGATGGAAGGTTACAGAAAACAACCGCCAACTGAAATTGCTGGAATGAAAGTAGTTACCTTATTGGATTATCAATTACAATTAAGTACAAATTTACAAACAGGTACTCAAACAAAAATAGCATTACCTAAAAGCAATGTATTGCAGTTTGTGACCGAAGACGGCACTAAGATTTCGGCTAGGCCAAGTGGTACGGAGCCGAAAATTAAATTCTACTTTAGTGTGAATTCAGTTTTACCAAATAGGGAAGCTTTTGATGAGGTCTATGCACATTTGCAAAACAAAATTAACAACATCATTGCTGCTATGCAGTTAAACTAAATCAAGCATGCGAAAATTAGAAGATGCTTACCTGCATAAAGGATTGCGCAAACAATTGGTTGACTTGTTAAGAACAAAAGGCATCACCGACGAACAGGTTTTAGAGGCCATTGGTTCTATTCCAAGGCATTTCTTTTTAGACTCTGCATTTGATAGAATCGCTTATGAGGATCGTGCATTTCCAATTGCAGCAGATCAAACAATTTCTCAGCCCTATACCGTGGCTTATCAAACACAGTTATTACAAATTAAACCCGGAGAAAAAGTGCTTGAAATTGGCACAGGAAGTATGTATCAAACAACGGTACTCGCTGCCATGGGTGCAAAAGTGTTTACGATCGAAAGACAAAAACAACTCTTCGATCTAACGCCTTTTTATATATTCAAGCAACAGTATCCAGACATTCATTTTAGTTTTGGAGATGGATTTGAAGGATTACCAACACTTGCCCCATTCGATAAAATTTTAATTACCGCAGCTGCACCTAAGGTGCCCGAAAAACTATGGGCACAATTGAAACTGAATGGTAAAATGATCATACCATTGGACGAGGAAGGTGCGGAACAAAGGATGCTCCGTTTAACCAAGAAAAAGGATGGAAAAGAAAAAAGAGAATCCTTTGAGGCATGCTCTTTTGTTCCTATGTTAGAAGGTAAAACATCTAAATAAATAGGTGTTGCTTATTGTTGCATTTGATCCATTCCACCACTTCCTTCTTGCATCTTCGTACTTTTTCTTCTTAATAAATTCACATCAAATTTACCAAATCGGTAAGAGAAGTTCAATCTAAAGAATTGTTGGTCTCTTGTTCTTGTAACATTTTGCGTAAAGTATAAACTTTCTGAATAAGTCTGTATCACCCTTGTTTTAAAGACGTCACTTGCACTTAAAGTCAATGACGCAGTTTTGCCACCTTTCAAAGTCCAATCTTTTCTGATCGCTAAATCAAATTCATAGTTAGGTAAATTGTATCCTTGCGCAGTAGATTGTGGTCCACCAAATCCGCCACCACCTCCACCGAATCCTCCGCCGCCTCTTCCGCCGCCGCCGCCAGAGTTGCCACCTGGAGGAAGGATTGTTTTAGCTTGGTATTGACCACTAAATTGAAGTGATAAACCTTTTACAAGTTTAAAATTATTATTCATTTTGCTGAACCAGCTCGTTAGATTATTGTTGACATCCTGACCAATAATCGTTGAGTTGATCTCTGATCTGAATAAGTTAAAACTTAGATTCACATCCCACCATTTCGTAACAGTCGTTTTATTACTTAATTCCAATCCATATACTTTTGATGTGTTGGCATTGATGAATGAACTGTAAAATGCGCTATCATTTGTAATTGGATTGATGTCTTTATAAATATAGTTTGTAATTAAGTCTGTGCTATATTTATAATAAACGGTGGCCAATAAGTTAGAACCTTTTTTATAGACATTATTGTATGCCATTTCAAATGAATGCGTGAATTGAGGCTTTAAGTTTGGATTACCAATCGCAATATTCAATGGATCTGAATAGTCTGGGAAAGGTTGTAATTGGAATGGATTGGGTGCATTGATTCTTTTGGAGTAATTAAACTGCACATCGTTCTTGTCATTCAATTTATAACTAATAAATGCACTTGGGAATAATGAAATAGGAAGCTTAATGATTGATTCTAATGAATCCTGTCCTTGCTTATTCAATACATTCACGATGTATTCTCTATTTTCGACCCTTAAACCAAGTTGGTAGCTTAAGTTATCTTTTTTACCACCAAAATTAGTATAGGCAGCTAAAACGCTTTCGTTAAACTTTAATTGATTACTGATGCTGTTAATGAGGACTTCTTTTCCATCAATAATTCTGAACTGATCTCTATCATTGTATTCATCTCTATTGTTCATTCTTACACCCGCCTCAAATTTTACATTATTTTTAAAAACACGCTCGTAATCAATATTGGAAGTATAATTTTTATTTGTTCCTGCTCCAATTGTTCTCTGGTTTAAAATACTAGACTTGATAAGTGAATTATTATCAGAATTACTTTCGTTGTAATTAAAGTCTGCACTCAATTCATGTCCGGTTTCAGCAAACAAGTGTTTGAAACTTGCTTGAGTACCCTTATTTAAAAATGAAAATATAGAGTTGTTATCTAATGCTATATTGTTATTTCTGTTGACGCCATTAAAAATGGAGTCAATTGTTTGAGTAGAGGTATTTCCAAAATCTCCTTTCACGATATTTCCAAAAATGGAGAAAGTATTACGATTGTCAATCAAATAGTCAAATCCAGCTCTGTAAAATGCAAATTCGCTTAAACCAATATTGTCTGTATAAGTACTAATGCTTGTAGGAATAGGGGTTAATAAGATATCTCTCACATTATCAATCGTACTGATTGATTTACTATTTCTAAGATTGGCACTCGCTGAAAAATTAATTTTACTGCTTCTTAAATTGATGTCACCACCTGCATTGATTTTACCACGCATGTCCACACCACCTCTAAGACCTCCATTATAACCATTCTTCTTATTCTTCTTTAAAACGATATTTAAAATACCAGCATTTCCACCTGACGCATCATACTTAGCAGAAGGATTGGTTATGATTTCAACTCTATCAATGATATCAGAAGGGATCTGATCTAAAGTCAATGTGGTTGGGCGATTGTCAATTAATAAAGTAGGGGTCGCGTTTCTTAAAGTGACATTGCCATCAATGTCCACATTTAAGTTGGGTATATTCTTCATCACTTCCACTGCAGTTTGACCTGTACTTGCCAAGTTCTTATCTACATTAAAAATCTTTCTATCAATCCCCATTTCAAATTGTGGCTTAGCAGAACTGGTTACTGTAACACTTTGTAATTGATTAGGATCTTCTTCTAACCTGATATTTCCTAAATCTTTATCTACCAATGCCATCATGTCTTGAGGATTGCCACCTGGCTTCATGTTGAAGCTAATTTGCTTTTCATATTTTTTAAATCCAATACCAGTGATGATTAATTTAAAATTACCCATGATAGATAATTGATCAAAGCTAAAATCACCATTGTTGGCAGTAATCATAGTAGCCAAAGTCACTTCGCTTGCTTTTTTGGTTGCTGGATCGAATTTGCTCCCTTTTAATTGAACGGTGGCACCGTCAACGCCTTTTTTATTGGCATCTACCACTTTCCCATAAAAATGACCCATATTCATGTTACCACCCGCACCAGCAGGGCGACCAGTAGGAATTTGAGCAAATAAGGCCACTTGGATCAATAAAGCACTAAAAACTATTGTAATTTTTTTCATAATTGTATTTGTGGTCTATAAGACCATATAGATTGGATTCTGTTTAACCAATAACACAAAATTCGTGCTAATGTTTAAAGAAAGGTGCCTGTAAAGTATAAGCGGTTAAATATGAGGAAGGATTAAAGCAATCACTGTGCCCCAAATGACACCTAATCCAAAAGCGAACCATCTAAATGGCATGCTTGCCTTGATGATTTTCTGCTGTAAGATGATTCTAAATTTTCGCTCCCATTGTTGGTGTAAGTCCCTATTTAAATGGGCACCGAACTCACCAATGAGCAATGGGAAGAGTAGGGCTAATTCTTCCAAAAACACGGCCTTTAATTCCTCAATGGTTTTATCTCCAATGAACATGGAGATCATGGGTAGCTTTGCACTTAATTTATGTCTAAAAAAATCGTCTAATTTGTCATTGATGACTGGTTTCATGGCTTCAAAAGGGTCATGCTCTGTCAATTCAGGTAGCATTTTAGTCAGATCGATTTGCCCCACCCATTGATCTGCTAAATGTGGCCATTTGAATGGCATAATCGATATGGCCCAAACCAAACACCAGCCGAAAGCACCTACTAAAATTGGAATTAAAAAAAATATCATATCAAGTATTTAAACTAAAAAACCTATCCCTAAAATTGGGACAGGTTTTTAATGGGAGAACGATGGGTCTCGAACCCACGGCCTACAGTGCCACAAACTGTCGCTCTAACCTACTGAGCTACGCCCTCCATTTGGGCTGCAAAAATACGTTAATTCAGTAATCAATAAAATTAGTTGA
>CAIZLI010000006.1 GCA_903933765.1 uncultured Bacteroidota bacterium | reverse complement strand
GATATCCTTGTGGGATGGCTTCTCTAAATTCAACAATCAAATCAATCCCTTTCTTAAATTTGATAGGGTCTGTTGTTTTAATTAATAATTGTGCAAATGGCATCGTCATTTCAAATTTCTCAGGTGACTGAATATTCAATTTGCCATAGGTGTTTGCAACAAAATCGAAAACTGATACATCACCATATTTTGTGAGGATGGTGGTTACAACTGCATTTAATCTTTTCTTCAATGGTTGCGTAGAAAATTGCTTAGCAATGGTGAACGCTTTTGCGCTATCCACTATTTCTAAAGCGGCCAATGCAGCACCTGCCACTGTGTAAGAAGAATCATTCACCCATTTTTCATACAATGGCGTGAAAATAGGTTTGTTAATTTTACTCAATACATTAATCGCATCTTCTCTTACAGTGCTTACTTTGTCAGTTTGTGCAATTTGGATGATTTGTGTTTCCATTGCGGCATCTATCGCGCTTGGGTTATAACTATTCAAAGCAATAGATCGAATCACATGGAAAGTATCTTTAATCGCAGCTTCAATGATGGCTTTAGCTGCAGGATTTTTTAAGTTTGTTGTTGCTTCATTCGCTGCTTCAAAACGGTCCATAAAATTACGTGCATGCTTCATTTGATACGCGTATTGTTCTATTGGCTTGGACTCATCTTTTGCCCACAATAAAATCTTGTCATTGTCTACATTCACATTGTCTGGTGCAACAGCAGCTGGAAAATAAAAACTATCCACTTTGTTTTTGCTCCAAACCTCATAATGATTGCGATTGCCATTTACATAGACATCAATGCCCACAGGTAAAGTGAATAATTTATTTTGCGTTTGCGTTTGTTGGATGGTCACTAAAACCTTTTGTTGGTCAGCTAGGTATTTTTGTCCAATACGCACATAAGGATGTCCACTGCCAAAATACCATTGATTAAAGAACCAATTTAAATCCTTGCCTGTCACTGCTTCAAATGCCAATTTAAGTTTGATGGCAGATCCGTTTGAGAATTTATTGTCCGTTAAATATTTATTCAAAGAAGCAAAGAAGGCATCGTCCCCCACCAAATGTCTTAACATATTTAAGATGCGTCCACCTTTTTGGTAACTCACTAAATCAAAGACATCCTCTTTATCCTTGTAAAAAAAGCGCACTAAATTCTTTTCAGCATCGCTTGGACTACTCAGGTAATTACGAAGCCCAGTAAAGTTTTCAAATGCACCAGCGTCTTTACCTTGGCTATGTTCAAACCAAAGTGTTTGGCTATAATCGGCAAAGCTTTCATTCACAGTGATATTGCTCCAACTTTCTGCGGTCACTAAATCTCCAAACCATTGATGAAAAAGTTCATGTGCAATAGTGCTCTCCCAATTATTTCCGTCAACTAATTCTCTTGCATCTTGTTGTACAGCGTCACTATGCAAAGTAGCTGTGGTATTTTCCATGGCACCACTCACATAGTCTCTACCACTAATTTGAGCGTATTTACTCCAAGGATAAGGAACGCCTAATTTGCTTTCAAAAAACGCAATCATCTGCGGCGTATTGCCATAAATTTTTCTGGCAACTTTTTCATAAGCCTTCTCAATGTAATAGCTTACTTCTTTTCCTTTATAACTGTCTTTAACAACTGCATAATCACCAATGCCTATGAAAAATAAATAAGGGGAATGCGGCAGGTCCATCTTCCAAACATCTTCTCTAAATCCATTTTTCAAATCTGTTTGTTTTACCAATAAGCCATTGGATAAACTCACATATTTACTAGGTACGGTTAAATAAAATTCCTGTGTGGTTTTTTGATTTGTTTGATCTATGGTTGGAATCCAAACAGAACTTGCTTCGGTTTCACCTTGTGTCCATATTTGTGTAGGCTTCTCTTTATCGGTCCCCAATGGATTAATAAAGTACATGCCCTTTGCATCTCTAATGGCTTCGCTGCCTTGTCCTTTAGATTCATTCGGACGCGCGATGTACTTAATATAAATGTTGTAAGACTCTTTTGCAGTATAGGTTTTATCCAAGTCGATATGCAATTGAAGACTATCATAAGTATAAGATAGTTTTGTCTTTGCAGTACCATTCATCAAAGCAACTTCTTTAATGTCCATCGCTTTCGCATCCAATACTAAAGTTTTTGTTGGATAAAAATGAGGTTGCAATTTCAACCAAACTTCACCATTCATTTGCGATTTTTCATAATTAAAACTCGCAACTAATTTTGTATGCTTAAGGTTATTGGTTTTTGTTGCAACTGCACGATAGGTTTGCTTCCAGCTGCTATCTACTTGCTCTGTTTTTATTTGTGCATTTAAAGTAAATGCCATAAAAAGACTGGCGAATAAGGCTATTTTTTTCATTTGAATGTGGATTGATATTTTATAACGAAAGACTTATAATTAAGTTACTAAGTTAGGAATCGAATTTGTTATGATGTTCAAAATAGGGTGGAATCAAAAATATTGTAGCTTAGTGGCTCAATTGAATGATCCATGGCAAGGTATTTTATAGAACTTAGTTATGACGGGGCCTTATTTGGTGGATTTCAGATTCAGCAAAATGTAGCCACCGTGCAGGGCGCCCTTGAAAACGCGATGGAAACCTTATTTAGAACAGCTATTCCATTAACAGGCGCATCGAGAACGGATGCAGGGGTGCATGCATATCAAAATTTCTTGCATTTTGACACCGAATTAGAGATCCTCCCTAAGCATGTCTATAATTTAAACGCATTATTGCCTAATTCGGTGGTGGTGAAGGGTATTTACGCTGTTCCAGACGAGGCACATAGCCGTTTTGATGCGGTAAAAAGAGGCTATCTATATAGACTACATCAAGCCAAAGACCCCTTTTCAGAAGGTAGATCTTGGTTTTATCCCTTTCCACTTGACCTAAGTCTTATGCAAATAGCGGCCGATTCCTTATTGAACTACACCGATTTTGAGAGTTTTTCCAAGAAAAAGACCCAGGTCAATACCTTCCAGTGTGCCATTACCAAGGCCAATTGGACCAGTGTTGGTCCAGACATCCAGTTCGAAATCCACTCCAACCGCTTTCTTAGAGGGATGATCCGTGGTTTAGTGGGTACCATGGTGCAGGTTGGACGAGGGCAAATTAGTATGGATGAATGGCATGAAATTGTCGCTTCAAAGGACGAACAAAGGGTCGATTTCTCCACCCCAGCTTGCGGCCTTTATTTATCTCAGATTAGCTACCCAGATTTCTTAAAAAAAATTGGGTAACTAGAATCCTTTCTCCTATTGCGTTTGAGCGTATAACTGCTAGATAATGAAGGGCTTGAACGAAAAAAAATTAAAAATAGTATACAATATATTTGGCTGGGATAATTTACTCCCTATCTTTGCCGCCCGTTAACGATGAAATATCAATAACAGGAGTTCTCTGAAGCAATTATATAGCAGCATAAAAGTTCAAAAAAACTTTAAAATT
>CAIZLI010000005.1 GCA_903933765.1 uncultured Bacteroidota bacterium | reverse complement strand
GTATCTCTTAAGCTTGCAGCTTCTTCGAAACGTTGACTTTTCACCACCCTATTCTTTTCGTTCTTAACTTCTTCGATTTGCTTTTCTAAATCCACAATATCTTCTGGCACAGAAATGTTTTTTAAATGCACTCTTGCACCTACTTCATCCAATACATCAATCGCCTTATCTGGAAGTAAGCGATCCGTCATATAACGATCACTCAATTTTACACAAGCTTCAATGGCTTCTTGATCATAGATCACACTATGATAATCCTCGTATTTAGATTTGATATTATTTAAAATAGTAATCGTATCTGCCACACTTGGTGGTTCAATAATCACTTTTTGGAAACGACGATCCAATGCGCCATCTTTTTCGATATGCATTCTGTACTCATCCAATGTAGAAGCACCAATACATTGCAATTCACCTCTTGCCAAAGCTGGCTTAAAGATATTCGAAGCGTCTAATGAACCGCTTGCGCCACCGGCACCAACGATCGTATGAATCTCATCAATGAATAAAATAACGTCTCTGTTTTTTTCTAATTCGTTCATGATCGCTTTCATACGCTCTTCAAATTGACCACGGTATTTTGTAACGGCCACTAAAGCAGCTAAATCCAAAGAGATCACTCTTTTATCAAATAAAACACGACTTACTTTTCGTTGTACAATTCTTAATGCTAGTCCTTCCACAATCGCCGTCTTACCCACCCCTGGTTCCCCAATTAAAATTGGATTATTTTTTTTACGACGACTTAGAATTTGACTTACTCTTTCTATCTCGGCATCCCTTCCCACAATTGGATCTAGGGCATCTTGCTCTGCTAATTTGGTAATGTCTCTACCAAAATTATCTAATACAGGTGTTTTAGATTTACTTGTTGCACTTGGCTTAGATTTTGTGCTTCCTCCAAATCCACCTCTGCCTTTTTCGTCATCAAAATCATCATCCCCTTCCTCTTGGTATTCTGAACTTGGACTTGAAGGTGCAGATGGAGAAGAACCTACCATCCCTAATTCATTTCGGAATAAATCATAGTCCACGTCAAATTGATTTAAAATTTGAGTTGCGATGTTTTCCTTATTCTTTAAGATGCTTAATAATAAATGCTCCGTTTCCACCATTGGACTTTTCAAAGCCTTGGCTTCTAAAACAGTCACGCGAATTACTTTCTCTGCTTGCTTTGTTAAAGGAAGACTATTGATATTCGCAATATTTTTACCAGACTTGTCCTTTACGGCTAGTTCGATCTCCTTTCTTAATTCTCCCAAATTCACATTCAGTTGCCTTAAGACTTTGATAGCAGTATTCTCTTGGTCACGGATCAAACCTAACATAAGGTGTTCCGCACCAATAAAATCATTGCCTAATCTTAACGCCTCTTCTCTGCTATAAGAGATGATTTCCTTAACTTGTGTTGAAAAATTGTTATCCATATAATTTATTCGAGCTGTTATTAGATAAACGAATAATTTTACCCTAAAGTATGTGATTATGCACTATAAAATTGATACAAAAGAGAAATTCACTGTTTTAAGCTTGCTCGACCCTAATCTTAGTTCAAATCTCGTGCCAGAATTGAATGATTTGATCAAAAAATTAGGCACAAATAGCCCAAAAAACCTTGTTTTAAACCTTGAGGGGGTAAAAGACTGGGATTTAAGCATTATGGAGCTATTGGCCCAGCATCAAGAAGTGTTTTATGACAATAATACCAGTTTTGTGCTTTGTTGCTTGTCAGATGACTTACAAACCAGCCTAGATGCCACTGAATTTGGCGAAGTCATGAACTTAACCCCGACCGAAACAGAAGCTTGGGACATCGTTCAAATGGAAGAAATTGAGCGTGAACTGCTAGATAGTGACGATATGGAGTTTTCTACCCAAGAATAGCCTAAGATTTGTTAAATTCGCGCTCCTATGATTACGCCTCAAACCATTCAACAAATTACCAGCCGAATTGACATCATTGATGTGGTGGGTGAATTTGTGAAATTAAAGAAAAGAGGAACTAACTACATTGGCAACTGCCCATTCCACAACGAAAAATCGCCTTCTTTTACCGTCTCCCCTGCCAAAGAAATTTATAAGTGTTTTGGCTGTGGCAAGAGTGGTAATACCATCACGTTTTTGATGGAGCACGAAAAGTATAGTTATGTGGAGGCCTTAAGATGGTTGGCTGCGAGATACAATATTGAAATCGAAGAAACAGAGACCAGTCCTGCTCAAAAGATAGCACAACAAACTGCAGACAGTTTATATGCGATCAATCATTTTGCAATGGACTTTTTTACCAAACAATATTGGGATACAGAAGCTGGTGCCACCATTGCACAAAGCTATATGCAGCATCGTGGTTTTTTACGTCCCATTGTAGAAAAATTTAAAATTGGATACAACCCTTCTGAACGTGATAGTTTAGCGAAAGCCTTGATTCAAAATCAATTCAATCCAGAATTATTTGCAAGAACAGGTTTAGTCGTAGAACGCGATGGCGGATGGCAGGATAATTATAGGGACCGCATCATCTTCCCAATTCATAATACCACTGGAAAAATTATTGGCTTTGGTGCAAGGCAAATTGCCAAGAATGATCGCTCACCAAAATATATCAATACACCAGAGAACGAGATTTATATTAAGAGTCGAATTCTTTATGGTTCTTATTTTGCGAGAACTGCCATTGACAAAGCCAATGAATGTTTATTGGTAGAAGGTTATACAGATGTGGTGAGCTTACACCAAGCGGGCATTGAAAACGTAGTAGCTAGTGGTGGTACTTCTTTAACCATCGATCAATTGAGATTGGTTAAAAAGTATACACAGAACCTGACGATTATTTATGACGGTGATGCCGCTGGTGTAAAAGCAGCATTAAGGGGATTGGATATGGCTTTAGAGGAAGGATTGAATGTGCAATTGGTGTTGATCCCAGACAATGAGGATCCAGATAGTTATGTCAATAAAGTGGGCCCAGATGCGTTCCGCGCATTTGTTCAGTCTGCAAAAAAGGATTTTATTTTATTCCAATTAGAAGTCCAATTAAAAGAAGTCGGCAACGATTTAAATAAAAAAAATAGTCTAGTCAATCAAATGGCGGAGACGCTAAGTAAAATCAATAAGGCAGAAGATTTTACCAAATTACAGGAGTACGTAAGAAAATGTGCTGACATCCTTCGCATTGATGAAACTGGTTTAACTCAATTGGTCAATAAGTTCAAGCGTGACAAGATTGTAAAAGATGAAAAAAAGATGGCCTATGACGAAGCAGCCATTTTAATGCCTAGTTTCCAACAAGAAACACAGGATATAGACAATATTGACCTTGTCCTTGACAAGGATCTTTTACACGAAAAAAACTTAATACGATTATTGATTGAATTTGGTAACGAAAATTTAGCAGATGGTAAACTTGTATCCAATTGGATTGCAGAAGAATTAGAACCTTTCCCTTTGGATAATCAAGAAATGATTCAATTGGTTAAGGTCTTTTTTGAATGGCAAGTGGCAGGTAAAATGCCCAACCATAAAACATTGCAATACCATGATGACCCACAGATCCAGCAAATGGTGATGGGCCTTTTTGAGCCAGAGCATGAATTAAGTCTTAGATGGAATGAAAAACTAGGTATCAAGAAAGTCGTTGCTGAAAGTAGTTTTCAACATGAAATTGAAGTGAGTTTATTGTATTATAAACTTAGGAAAATTAAGAAGATGATTCGCCAGAATCAGGAAGACATGGAGAAAGTAGAAGGAGAAGAACAAATACAATTACTGCACATACACAAGCATCTAAAAGACGCAGAACGCGAGTTAACCAAGATTATCGGTACCGTAATTTTTAAATAGATTGACTATTCATGCAATATGCCTAGTCTAGGAATAGTATACTTTTTTTATTTCTCTGAAGGGTTCTGTTTACCAGCAATCAACTTTTCTAAAGTCGCTTCTAAACGCTTTTGCTTGGTTTCTTCTTTTTTAGCACCATTGATCCAACTTAAGTATTCCTTTTGATTGATGATTGAAAGAGAAGTAAAGAATTCTCTTGCTTCTTCGTGTGATTGAAATAATTTTTCTACTTCAATTGGTAAAGCAATCAATCTTTTTTCAAAATCGTCAATTTCAATATTAGGAGACTTAAAACCAACGAAGGCCCTATTTCTATTTGGGATTTGGTCGTATTTAGTAAAACGCAAAGCAGTCCAAACATGATCCAAAGTCACTTGACGAATCGCTTCATATTCATTGTTGGCTAAAATTTCCCAGCTTGCGTCTCTGTTTAAATCAGAAACAATTTTTGAACTTGTTTTAGGATAGGCAATCCATAATTTACTCTCATGCGTCAGTGCTGAGAATACTTCTTTGAGAATATTATTTAGTTGCAATTGGTTAATTGCGAAAATAAGGGCGAAATCAATTTTCCTTGACTTTAATAATGGGGTCAGATTCTTACAGTAATTCAACTTAGCAAATTGCTTCTCTACACTTGAAGGTAAACCTTGAATCAGTAAGTTTTTCTCATCCTTTAACTGTAATTTCTCCAAAATATTCTGACTGATCGACATAAATGTTAGGATTTTTAAGGATTGTAAAGTTAAGCAATTCCTTGTAGTTCTAAGATGATTATTGAATAAATCTTTCTAATCTGTTGATAATCAATTAAAAATAAAAATATTCAAGATTGTTAATCTTGCTGTTTTCTATTTTTTTTGAACAATGGTGCTTTGTTTTCTTTCCCATTTAGGAGCCTGCCAATATTTTTTTGATGTGTTGCCACGACCATTAAGGCCACAATAATGGCAAATATTCTATAAGATGTTTCTTTTTCTTTGAAAATAAACAGGATCAATACCATAAAGACAACGCTAGCTAACATTGAACTTAAGGAAACAAATCTGGTTGTAAACAAAGTAATTAAAAAAACAATTATGCAGATGAGTGCCACAATGGGCTGAATGGCCAAAGCCATCCCTAAGATCGTAGCAACCCCTTTACCACCTTTAAAATCGGCCCAAATTGGGAAAATATGACCTAAAACTGCCGCCAATCCTAATACGATCATGAAATTGGTTCTTGCCAACTCATTCTGTAAATAAAAGGGAATAAGAATGTATAATGATGTGGCAATCACGCCTTTTGTAATATCAGCGATCATAACAAATGTACCCCATTTAGAACCTAAGACTCTGAATGTGTTGGTTGCACCCGGATTTCCACTACCATAATGTCTAATGTCAATACCAAAAACAGCTTTACTTACCCAAATAGATGTAGGAATTGAACCTAGGAGGTAAGCGAGCACTACAAGCATCATTTCATTCATGTGATCATGTTTGGGGTAGGCAAATATACGATCATTAAAAATAATACCTGTTAGTCCTCCAAATTAAGACATACCCTTACCTATTAAACATTAAACTAACCCATCCATTCAAGGGTTGTGCTGCTTGAAAAATCCAACCTTTTGAACTGGCTAGACCGATTATATCTGATTGATCTTCAATGAGTAAACCACTAAGAACTAAAGTCCCTCCGGGTTTCCCAATTTGAGTTAATTCTTCCATATTGGCTTCTATGATATGTCTATTGACGTTGGCAAGTACAATATCATATTGAGCCTTTTGCAATGCGGATTCCACTTTTTCAATGGTAATGACTTTGCATGCATTGTTTTGGATATTCTCTCCTGCGTTTTCAATACACCAGTCATCATTGTCAACTGCAAGTACTTTTTGGGCCCCTAATTTTTCGGCTAAAATGGCGAGTATACCTGTTCCAGTGCCAAAGTCATAGACCGTTTTAGCTTTAAAATCGATCCTTTGCATCAACTGAATCATGGAAAAGGTAGTGGGATGATGTCCTGTTCCAAAGCTCATTTTAGGTGTGATCTTTAAATCATGCGCTACTGAAGGCTCAAATTCGGGATGAAAATGTGCCCTGATTCCAACGAAGTCACCCACCCTAACTGGCTCAAAATTAGATTCCCAAACTGCATTCCAATTTTGTTCTTTAATAACTGATTTTGAATAAGTTAAATTGTATTGATTGAATATAATATCTAATTCATTTTGTACGAATTCAGCCTCAAATTGATCCGCCAACATATAGG
>CAIZLI010000004.1 GCA_903933765.1 uncultured Bacteroidota bacterium | reverse complement strand
TGGAATTGCTGTATTAAATCCCTCTGCACGGCCTGTATTTATGGCATAGTTGAAGGATTGATTCAAGACAATATTAAAAGGCAGGTAATTGGTCATATCCGCACCAAAAACTTTTGTCAAAAAGTTCGTATTCAAGGTTGGATTCACTTCATTCGATGTTTGACTGAAGGAATAACGTGCCGTCAAATTGATATCAATGACATCGTCTACAATATAGGAATAAGACATGCTAGGACCGGTAGATTTGGTCACAATGGTATTTAATAAACCATTTGCATAAGAGATATTATTATTCAATCCAGCATTCAAACCAAAACTAAGTCTTGATTTTAATTTTTTGATACCAAAACCATAATTCATTGAACCATTGATTCTATAGGCGCCATTGACATTGACTGGCCTTGTAAGAATGGTTCTATTGGGCAAAACGCTATCGTAATTCACAATCGAATTATTGGTCGTAGACGCATTCAATGTTGAGAAGAAACTTTTACCTGCTAAAATTTTAGAACTAAAAAAACGAATATTTAAATTATGTACATAACTTCTTTTCAAATCAGGATTACCAATAGATTGTCTATTGATATTACTTTGATCCAATACAGGTTGTAATTGTGTGATAGAAGGCTGATTAGTCGATGTACGATAATCTACATTGAAATTTTTTGTTTGAGAAAAATTATATCTAAATGTGGCATTAGGTAAGATGTCTTGAAAACTTTGACTCAATTTTGTTTTTGCACTGATGTTCTCGCCATCTAGCACGGCTTTTTGTAAAGAAACTCCAGTAGCAAAATTATATTTTTTTTGATTGGACCTATAGCTCATCCCTCCGCCAGAATAAGTATACTCACTATTGAACTCATTGGTTAAACGTGTGTTTAAAACGCCATATCCATCTGTCAAAGTACTATAGTCGTAAATTTTTCTGCTAGAAGACCCAATACTTTTACTTAAATAGGTATTGAATTCTAATAATGCTTTTTTACCCAATGGTTCCGTATAAATTAAATTGGCAGAATAACTCGAGTTCTCTCCTTTACGCGTATTTTGTTGATCTAAAATTGAATCATTCGCAAGCTTATTATTTAAATAAGATAATTGTTCTGTAAACTGATTCCCTGTTGAATTAGAGCGATTAAAACTTTGTGTGATAGTAGATGAGAGCGTACGCCCTTTTTTAGCAAACTTTTTTCTTAACAATAAAGTACTTGCTGCATTGACTGCATCAGAAGCACTAGAAGCGATGGTGGTATTGCTATTAAGCAAGTTGCCATTGGTTAAATAGGTTTGTGTAGAGTCTTCGCTATAATTAGTGGTTTGTTGCAAACCTAAGCTTGGTGTAAACCTAAATGAAAAATTGTCGCTCACTTTATGATCTAT
Organism: uncultured Bacteroidota bacterium; assembly: GCA_903933765.1. GTDB lineage: Bacteria > Bacteroidota > Bacteroidia > Chitinophagales > Chitinophagaceae > Sediminibacterium. The sequence continues at coordinate 5,888 of CAIZLI010000004.1, read as the reverse complement.
AGTGCTTCCAAAATTTTGTTGTTTATTGCCAGCTATTGAATTAGAATTAGAAATTCTATTGAATGCATTACCAGGTGTAAGGTTCTGTGTAAAAGAGCTACTATTATTATTTCTTTCTACATCACTCACAGATAGATTGGCATTGAATTCGGTTTTTTTACTATTGAATAAATTTGAATAGTTACCTCCTATAGAATAGGTCTCTGCTATGCCTTGTGCATTTGCATCCGTTTCGCCAGAACCACCGCTAAAGTTAATCGTTACACCTCCACCAGCGCCTGGTCTACCTCCGCCACCTCCCGAAAAATTTACAATGTTTCGGTTTGAAAAATTTTGTCTGTTGGTATTGTTCGCACCTCCAATGGCAGAAAATTGTTCGTCATTATTAATGACATTGATATTGCCTTGTGCATCAAACACACTTGGTGTTCCAGCACCGCCATTCAATTTTCCAAAAGTAGATTTGTTGCGGTCTTTTTTTAATTTTAAATTAATCGCTGTTTCCTCTGAACCATCATCAATACCTGTGAACATGGCTTGGTCAGACTTACGATCGTAAACTTGAATTTTATCTACCGCATCGGCAGGTAAATTTTTAGTAGCCATCACTGGATCGCCTGTAAAAAATTCTTTTCCATTCACAAAAACTTTAGTCACTTTTTTTCCATTGACTGTGATGCCACCAGCTTTATCCACTTCCATGCCTGGCATCTTTTTTAATAAATCTTCCACCACTGCATTTGGAGCAGTCTTAAAATTTTCTGAATTGAACTCCACTGAATCTCCATTGATCACAACAGGTGGTCTACGCGCTGTCACGGTCACCGTACTCATACTATTCACATCGTTCATATAAATCAAACCCATCTCTACTGTTTTTTCTGTTCCAGTTAGAACAGGCACCCATTTGGGGATATAGCCTACATAGGAAACAGAAATCAAGTAATTTCCTGGTGCCACATTTTTGAAATTAAAGACCCCGGCCTCATTCGTTCTTGAAAAGCTAACCAATGAAGAGTCTTTTGCATAGACCAATGAAACGGTCGCTGAATTAAGGGCTCTATTTGCAATACTATCCTTTAAACTACCCTGAATGGTTAAATTTTGAGCAAATCCAACATAACTCATTAATAATAAGCAACTTATAGAAATAAATTGCCCCAATTTTTGTTTATTCATAATACAAATATACGACTAGTTAAGGCATGATAGCCAATTTCTACCTAAGTTTTTAGTTAAAATTATTCAAATATTTGATGAACGGCTATCTGCAATGGTTTCATTTTTTTTCGAGAACTATTGGATTGATGTAACTTTCAAAAAATAATCAATATGAGAATAATTACTTTGACGCTATTCATGGCGCTTGGTTTAATCAGTTCACAAGCACAGGACAAGAAAAGTCCAAAAAAAGACAGCACTGTTTTTAGTCAATTTAAGGGCTTGCCGTTAAAAGCAACTAGATCATTTGACTTTTCGACCAACGAAGGTACTTGGACTTCATTAGCTGTTAGCCCAGATGGTAAAACTATTTTATTTGATTTAATGGGTGATATATATAGTATACCAATGGAAGGCGGAAAAGCAACTGCAATCACCAAGGGCATGGCTTACGATAACCATCCAAGTTATAGCCCTGATGGAAAACGCATTTTATTTTTATCTGACCGCTCTGGTGCAGAAAATATTTGGTACATAGATTTAGAGAAAAAAGATACCCTTGCTTTGACAGAAGAGCAAAACAATAATTTTCCAGGTGCAGTCTATACACCAGACGGAAATTATATCGTGTATACAAAAGGGCGTCGTAATACTAAATTGTATTTGATGCATAAGAATGGAGGTGCAGGAACAAATTTGATTGATGCACCTGCTACTTTAAAAACAATTGATCCTGCAGTGAGTGCAGACGGTCGTTACATTTATTATAGTGCACGTAATGGTGCCTGGAACTACAATGCCATGTTGCCACAATATAGTATTGGTGTATATGATAGAGAAAAAGGAACAACCAGAACCATTGCTTCTAGATATGGATCGGCTTTTACACCAGTATTGTCTAAGGATGGAAAATGGTTGGTGTATGGATCTCGTTATGAAGATAAAACTGGATTGGTAAAAAGAAATTTAGCGACAGGTGAAGAAGCTTGGTTGGCTTATCCTGTACAAAGAGATGACCAAGAATCTATTGCGGTATTAGGTGTATTGCCAACAATGAGTTTTACGCCAGATAGCAAATACTTATTAGCTTCTTACGGCGGAAAAATAAATAAGATTGATATTGAAACTGCAGCTCAAACTGCGATTCCATATACAGTGGATGCAAAAATTGAAATGGGTCCAGAAGTGTTATTTAAATATCCTATCAAGGATACAGTTGCTACAATGGCGACTCAAATAAGAGATGCGGTGCCTTCTCCAAACGGAAAACAATTGGCATTTACAGTGTTGAATAGATTGTACGTGATGGACTATCCAAATGGTACACCTAAGCGTTTGACAAAAACTGATTTCACGGAAGCGCAACCAGTTTGGAATCCTGCTGGCAATGGTATTTATTTTACCACCTGGAATCCTGATGGTGGTGCTATTCGTTTTATTGATTTAAATAATAATACAGAAAAAATTATCTCAAAAGAAAATGCTTTGTACCAAGGTCTTGCAATTGATCCAACAGGTAAAAAATTAGTTTTCAATAAAACCAATGCACAAAAATTCAAGGACGCCATTGAGCCTAGCTACGATGATGCAGAAGATGAATTGGCTTGGATTGATTTGACCTCTGGCAATGAAAAATTGATTGACAAGGCAAATGGAAGATACAATCCACATTTTGCTTTGAACGATGATCGTATTTATTTAAACAATCGTGGTAGGTTGATTTCTATTCAGTGGGATGGCGGTGATGAAAAAGAAATTGCAAAAATTTCTGGTATTACCACTTTCGGAAGTGTGCCTGAGCATCGTGGTAAACCAATGGCCGACCCTTGTGTGATTCCAGAAGTAATGGACGAAGATGATGCTGCTAAAGAAAACAATCCTCCATCTAGTGCAAACAATATTTTATTATCACCAAAGGGATCTGCAGCAATTGCACAGGTGAATAATAATATCTATTTTGTTACACTTCCAAAATCTGGCAAATCAGTTTCTATCTCTGTTGCAGATGCTAAGAATGCAGCATTCCCTAGTAAATTATTAACTGAGATTGGTGGTGAGTTCCCAAGCTGGCAAGCTGATGGCAAAACCATTCATTGGAGTTTAGGTGCAGCGCATTTCACGTATGATGTTGATGCTGCTTATGCTTTTGACGATAGCTTAGCGGCTGCAAAAAAATTAGAAGCTGCTGTTAAAAAAGATACGACTAAAAAAGACAGCACCAATATTGCTAAAAAAGACGATAAAAAAGAAGCACCAAAATATAAAGCAAGTGAGACTTGGGTAAAAGTATATTATGAAAATGATATGCCTTCCACTACAGTGTTGTTAACCAACGCAAGAATCATTACAATGAATGGAGATCAAGTGATTAACAACGGCGATATCTTAATTGTAAAAAATAGAATTCAAGCGGTTGGAAAATCTGGTTCACTAAAAGTGCCTGCTGGCGCAAAACGTGTGAACCTTGCAGGTAAAACTGTGGTGCCAGGATTTATAGACACCCACTCTCATATGTGGCCTAGCTGGGGCATTCACAAAAATCAAGTATGGATTTACGCAGCCAATTTGGCCTATGGTGTGACCACAACTCGTGACCCACAAACTGCAACTACGGATGTATTAACTTATAGCGATTTAGTAGAAGCAGGTAAAATGGTTGGACCAAGAGTTTATTCAACTGGCCCTGGTGTGGGTTATTGGTCTTATAATTTAAAAGACTCTGCACAAGCAGAATCTGTTTTAGCACAATACAGTAAGTATTACAATACCAAGTATATTAAAATGTATTTAGTAGGTAACCGTAAACATAGACAATGGGTGATTCAAGCTGCTAAAAATCAAAAGTTAATGCCTACGACAGAAGGTGGTTTAGATTTTAAATTGAATATGACGAATTTGTTGGATGGTTATCCTGGTCATGAACACTCTTTACCAATTTATCCTTTGTACAACGATGTGGTGAAAACAATTGCGAATTCTAAAATGGCAGTAACACCAACTTTATTGGTTTCTTATGGTGGACCATGGGCAGAAAATTATTTTTACGAAACCGAAAATGTATATGGTGATGCAAAAATGCAATACTATACCCCTTACGAAGAATTAGCAAGCAAGTCTAGACGTCGTGCTACTTGGTTCTTACCAGAAGAGCATGTGTTTCAAAAACATGCTAAGAGCATGAAGCAAATTGTTGAAGCAGGTGGACTTGCAGGTGTAGGAAGCCATGGTCAATTACAAGGCTTAGGTTACCATTGGGAATTATGGTCTATGCAATCTGGCGGCATGCGCAATTTAGATGCTTTGAAAACAGCCACTATCTTGGGCGCAGAAAGTTTAGGATTGGATAAGGACTTAGGAAGTATCAGTGCAGGTAAATTAGCAGACTTAATTATTCTAAATAAGAATCCATTAGAAGACATCAAAAACACCAATAGCATCCAGTATGTGATGAAAAATGGTCGTCTTTACAATGGTGCTAATTTAGATGAGTTAGTGACAGGTAATTCTAAAGTAGATCGCAAAGAATACTTGGATAAAAAACCAATTAAAAACACGAAGGTAGAAGACTAATAGCTATGCAAAATTCAAGAAGAAAATTTATACAAAATACTGGAATCGCCCTATTAGGTATTGGTATGACCCCAAGTACTTTGTGGTCAAAAAATACAAGCGCCGATGCAAAGACCCTAATTGGTATTCAGTTGTATGCTGTGCGTGATAATATGTTTAAAGACCCATTGGGTACTTTAAAAGCATTGTCAAAAATGGGTTACCAATATATAGAGCATGCCAATTATGTCAACAGAAAATTATATGGCTATACCCCAATTGAGTTTAAAAAAATACTAGATGACCTTGGTATGAAAATGCCAAGTGGTCATACTTCATTGAATGCAAGCCATTGGAATAATCAAAAAAAGGCATTTACAGATGCTTGGAAATACACCATCGACGATGCGGTAACACTTGGACAAGACTATGTGATAAGTCCTTGGATCGATGAAAAAGTAAGGACCTCTTATGATGCATTGATGCATCAGTTAGAACAATTTAATTTATCTGGGGAATTATGTCTAGAATCAGGCATGCAATTTGGATACCATAACCACAATTTTGAATTTATTGAAAAAGTGAATGGCCAATTGATCTATGATATCATCTTAAAAGAAACCGATCCAGAACTAGTGATCCATCAATTGGATTTTGGTAATATGTTTGGCATTGGTGCAAGGGGAATGGATTGGATCAAAAAATATCCAGGTCGTTTTGTTTCAGTACATGTAAAGGATGAAATTAAAGTTCCAATTGGTGAAATGAACGACCAGCATGATAGTACCATTTTAGGCAATGGCTTAGTAGATCCAAAAGCGGTATGTTTGCTAGCTAAAGCAATTGGTGGTACAAAACAATTTATCATAGAACAAGAATCTTATCAAGGCATTGCGCCACTTGAATGTGCTCGAATCAATTTGGAAAGGATTAAAACATGGGGATTGGTATAATTTAAAAATCGTCGTATGAAAAAAATGATATTACTAAGTAGCTTGGTATGGATTGCTATTGCTGCTATTGCACAAAAACCAACAAGTGCAGAACTTGCAAGATGGAATCAACATGCCAAACAAACCAACATCATACGAGATGAATGGGATATCCCACATATTTATGGAAAAACGGATGCCGACGCAGTGTTTGGATTGATGTATGCACAATGCGAAGAAAATTTT
>CAIZLI010000003.1 GCA_903933765.1 uncultured Bacteroidota bacterium | reverse complement strand
TGGTGACATTTTTGATTTTTGGTTTGAATATAAAACGGTGGTACCAAAAGGATTTGTTAGAATTTTAGGTACCCTTGCCCAATTAGCAGACGAAGGCATTCAGTTGCATATTTTTACGGGTAATCATGATTTGTGGATGCAAGATTATTTATCAAAAGAATTGAATGCGAAACTATATTTTGAGCCGCAAGCATTTACCATTCAAAATAAACAATTCTTGATAGGACATGGAGACGGATTAGGTCCTGGAGACAAGGGTTACAAGCGTCTAAAAAAAATATTTACGAATCCTATTTGTCAATGGTTATTTAGATGGCTACATCCAGATGCAGGCATACAATTAGCCAATTATTTTAGCCGAAAAAGTCGTGCTAAAACAGGCAATGCAGACGAAATATTTTTAGGAGAAGACAAAGAATGGTTGATCCTGTATACCAAAGAGAAAGCAAAAACGATGTCAGTGGATTATTTTATTTTCGGCCATCGCCACTATGCCATTGATTTAAAAATCAATGATAAAAGTAGGTATATTAATTTAGGGGATTGGATTCGTTTAAATACCTATGTTGTTTTTGACGGCACAGATTTACAATTATTAACTTGGGAAGCATAAGCAATGAATATCGATCAAATTATATTAAGCAATTCTATAAGAAGTTACTTGTTTGTAGCTAGTGTCTTAGTTGTCACATTGCTAATTAAGCGTTTGGTTTCTCGTTTTTTTGCGAGTTTGATTTACACTTGGGTTGACAAGAAAAATCATTCAGAGTTAAGAAAGAATCACGTACACCGCTTGCTTGTGCCTATCGAACAGTTCTTGCTGTTTTTGGTGGCGATTATTGCTATCTATGAATTAAAGTTCCCGGCAGCTTGGGATTTGAACCTTTTTAAATTGAGTTTACAGCAGTTGTTAGAAGCTGTCGTAAAATTGATGTTCATTGTGCTTTTGATTAGAGTTACCCTTAGAACACTCGAATTCATCGCCATTATTTTAGAGAACAAAGCAAGGTTAACTAAAGATTTATCGGACGACCAATTGGTTTTATTTTTTAGAGATTTCTTTAAAGTCATTGTGTATATCATTGGCGTATTATTGGTTTTGCGTTATGTTTTCAATGAAAATATTGGCAATCTTGTTACAAGCTTAAGTATCGTTGGCGCTGCTATTGCTTTATCTACAAGAGAAAGTTTAGAAAATATCATTGCCTCCTTTATTATCTTTTTTGATAAGCCCTTCACCATTGGAGATTTGGTTAAAGTGAATGGATTTACTGGTACGATCGAAAAAATAGGATTAAGAAGTACGCGCATTCGTACACAAGAAAAAACATTTATCTCGGTGCCTAATAAACAAATGGTAGATTCTATTGTAGACAATATATCTCTCAGGTCTGAGCGTAAAATCGAAATGGATTTACAATTAAGTGTAACTACATCTGCGCAAGCATTGGCTGATTTTGCAAACCATCTGCGTGATTTTTTAAAGTCCGAAAATGATTTGAATAGCTATCAAGTTTTTGTATCAGAATCAGGGAAACAACACCATGCATTGCATGTAGAATGTTTAGTGAATATGCAAATGGATATCGATGCTTTTCAAGTTCTGAGAGAGCGTATCAACCTTGCTGCTATTGAGTATGCGAACGCACATCAAATTCAATTTTCAGAGAAAGGTTAAGACAAATCATGATTCCGTTGGGAACACCTAGTGATTAAAGACTTGCCTTCAAAGAAATCAAAAAGTTTTTAATCTCTTTTAGATTGGTCATTAAGGATAGGTCTTTATTGGCTTTTTCTTTATTGTTTTTCAAATAAGTTTTTGCACCATCAATGGAGTACTTCTTTTCTCTTAGTAAGAAATAGATCTGCTTTAAAAATTCAATATCCTGTGCACGAAATAAACGATCTCCTTTTCTTGTTTTACGTGGCTGCAATTGTTTGAATTCTTTTTCCCAATAACGAATCAATGAAGTGTTTACATTAAACCATCCCGCTACTTCTCCAATTGGGTAATATAATTTTTTAGCTAAAATGCTGGCATCAGGTACATTGATTTTATCAATTGCTTTATCCATATCTGCAAATGCCATCCTGCCTCTTTTATGTAAAATATTTCTGTTTACATAAGCCATTGGTGTTCTTGATACAGAAGGCAAAGCAGCATCAGGCTCATTCATAATTGCTTCACTAAAAACTGGTTCAGTCTGGTAAGCAGGCTTACGATATTGAGGCAATGATTTTTTTTGCTTAATACTTTTAGCTTGTTTAGGCGCTGCAATATGCACAGGCGTTGCTGCCTCTGTACCAAATAAATC
>CAIZLI010000002.1 GCA_903933765.1 uncultured Bacteroidota bacterium | reverse complement strand
GAACGCACCCTTGAGATTATTAAAGCACATGTTGCTGATATTATTTTAGTTTCAGAAGATGAAATAAAAGCCGCTTTAAGATTGGTCTATGAAAGAATGAAAATCATTATTGAGCCTAGTTGTGCGGTTCCTTTAGCTGCTGTGTTAAAAAATGCAGACTTGTTTAAAGGTAAAAAAGTGGGTATTATTTTAACAGGAGGTAATGTGGACTTGAGTAAGTTTAAAGATTGGTTTTAATTTACAAATTCAAAGCTTTAAAAAAATATTCCTCGCTTACTTCTTGCACTTTGCCGGGCGCAATGGATGCAACAGTTAATTCCTCTATCGACCATCTTACTAAACGTATACATCGATGATGCATTGCTGCCACCATTTTACGTACTTGGTGAAATTTACCCTCCGTTAAATTGATACGCAGCCAATCCGATTGTTGATTTTCATGTAGCTGTAAGCCGTTATCCCATAAGTGTTTTGGAGGATCAATTAAATCAACATGACAAGGGGCAGTGGTATAAGTAGCGCCATTCGAAGCAGATATGTTTACGCCAGTGCGCAACTGTTTTAAAGTGTCAGCACTAACTTTATTTTTTACCTGCACTAAATAGGTCCTCACATGTGGACGAATCCCTTGAAATAATAATTTTGTCACTTTTTTATTGGTCGTTAATAACAATAAACCTTCTGACATTTGGTCGAGTCTACCAATAGCATGTGTGCCCTCTGGAAAATCAAAATTAATATTTGAAAGTAAATTAACTTGATGCGTACTTACAAACTGAGATACCATATTCATTGGCTTGTTCAATAAAAAGTAACGATGCGCATTCATAGCAGCAAATTACTTAATATTGTGTATGGAACAACCGCATAAAGATCCTTTGCACGGAAAAACACTTGCTTTTATTGTGGAAGCCTTAGTGCAACATTTTGGATGGGAGGATTTAGGACAACATATCCCAATTAATTGTTTCAATATTGATCCAAGCATTCAATCCAGCTTAAAATTTTTACGCAAAACGCCCTGGGCTCGAAAAAAAGTAGAGGAATTGTATATTAGAATGGTGAGTTAAAATTTGATTAAAGCAAAACTTCGATGAATGATTTTTTGGACCATTTTTTTGAAATAGTAATCCAATCAGAAGTGTGACTTTTGATATTACTTAAGATTTCCCAGGCTTCTAGCATCAATGCTTTTTTAAGCTCCGGATCTTTTTTATCTTTATTGGCTTCGATTGTGCCAATGATATCACCATTTAATAAATACACTTTTTGATCAATAATTTTTCCAATCACTTTATTGTCGTTTCCAAAAAAACAATCTCCAATCACTAAGCCAATTACTTTTTCTCTTTTTTTATTCAGAATCATCATATTCTGAATATACGCAACTGTGTCGTTGTCTTGGTTTAAGATTTTGTACATGTTTAGCTATTTTTTGTTTGATTGATTAATTGTGCTACAATTTCTTTTGTGGAATGGGTTAAATCTAATTTGACAGGATTGGTATTTTGAATCCAATCGGTAAATATAGCGTTAAAGCCTTGGTCAATATGTAATATTACTTTTACACCAAGTTCAGAAAGTGCTGCCGCATTGGATAATTGCTCATAATGCTTTGCAATTGGTATGCTTAACACTTTCTTATTCATATACATTGCCTCCGCTGGTGTCTCAAAACCGCCGCCAGTAATGACTGCATGTGATCTGATCATACTTTTGGTAAACCCACTATTACTGATGGGGAAGTATATAATATTTTTATAATTTCTAATGGATGTCACTTCGGCACTAAACACTTCGAAATGATAATTTGGTGCTGCTAAAAAATAGGGTTCTAAATAAGCAATAGCATAATGAGGTAAGTACACAGATATATGTCCATCATCTGTTGGTGTTGCATCAATGATTTCTTGTTTAATAATTGGATTAAACACTGCATCATCGTAGGACTTAAAATGCAAGCCCAGATAATGTGTACTTTTTACAAAATGCTTTAAGACAAACTCGCCAATGAGATTATTTTTTTTTGCTCTTGGTGTTTTACTACTTTGAAAGCTTGCTTGATGTCCAAACTGCACACTCTTTTTTTTCCTAAATAAGCAAGCTAGTGAAGTCACAAAATCAAAATCATTGATCACTAAATCATAATTTTTGACTGGTAACTTGTAGGCATCTAAAAAAATGCTCAATGAAAAAGATTTAACTATTTTAAGATAGTCTAAACCTCCAGTCGCTTTATAAAAAAGGCTAATTCCTTTGCTTCTTCCAATAACTGGCAAATCTGTTTTAAGATCAGCATTTGATCCACTAATAAAAAAGTCCACATTACCATAATTCTTTAAAAATGGATAGAGTTGAATGGCTCTACTTATATGTCCATTCCCAGTACCTTGAACTGCGTATAGTATATTCATTAAATAGAAACTTGGAATGCCACCTCGTTGGTTAAAACAGTTAATTCCTCTTGTAAGTGTACTACCTTGATACGTTTTTTAGAATCAATATCTTCAAATTGTTTTGGGTCATATTGATACAAGCTCCAAGCTTTATCTGCGTATTCCAAGGCTGTTAAATTTTCAATCCAATCACCGCTATTTAAATAGGTTACCGAACCCTTTTCATTAGTTACAACCCTATGTTGTGGCTGATGGATATGTCCACATATTACATATTTATAGCCATTATCTATTGCTAATTCAGCAGCAGTTTGTTCAAAATTATTGATCCAAGAAACCGCTTTCTTAACCCCGTTTTTAACTTGCTTACTTAAACTCATTTTTTCACGTCCAAAAAGACTGCATAAAAAATTCACAGAACTATTGATCAAGATCAATAAATCATATCCGTATCCACCCAGTTTTGCTAATAGCTTAGCCCATCCCTTTGTTGTTCTGTCAAATACATCACCATGGAAAACCCAATTTTTTTCACCATTGATTTCAAAGACAATTTTATCGGTCAATTGAATATTACCCATTTCAAAATGGCCATATTTTCTTAAAGCTTCATCGTGATTGCCAGTAATATAGACCACTCTTGTCCCCTTACTAGCCATGCTAAAAATTTGTTTGATAACAGCCATATGGCTTGCAGGAAAAAAACGTTTATTAAATTGCCATATATCAATGATATCGCCATTTAATATTAAGGTCTTAGGTTCAATACTTTTAAGGTAATTTAAAACTTCTTGCGCCTGACATCCAAAGGTTCCTAAATGGATATCGCTAATTACGCATACATCTAAAGGACGTTTGTTCATTGGGGTTTGTTTGAGTAAAGTAAGCTGATGTATGTTATTAGAATGTTTCCTTATTATTAACTTTATATTAAATTGAATTTAATTTGTACTAACTAAATGGTTATAGATTACATTTACTTACTAATAATCAGGCTATTATGAAACAAAAGCACATTCCCAGAGATATTAGCTGGCTCAGTTTTAATGCTCGCGTATTACAGGAAGCAAATGATAATAGTGTTCCATTGCAAGAGAGAATAAGATTTCTAGGCATCTTCTCTAATAATTTAGATGAGTTTTTTAGAGTTCGAGTAGCTACATTAAAAAGAATGGTGGAGTTCGTAGATAAAAAGAATGGTGTGAATATAGACCTGATTGCATCACCACAATTGATTTTAGATGAGATTCAAAGGGTTGTATTAAGACAACAAAATGAATTCAACCGTATTTGGCAAAATATATTAAAGGAGTTGAAGGCGAATAAAGTACTCATTGTTGACAATAAACAACTCAATGTAGAACAAAAGGAATTTGTAAAAACTTATTTTGACAACGAAGTGAGACATGATATCATCCCATTGATGATTGAAAATCTGCCTCAATTGCCTTATCTGAGAGATAAGAGCCTTTATTTGGCTATAGTAATGGGTAATAAAAATGACGCTTACCAACAAAAATTTGCTTTAATTGAAGTGCCATCAAGGTCGGTAGGAAGATTTATCATATTGCCTTCTAAAAACGGATTTACAACCATTATGCTACTAGAAGATCTGATTGAGTTTAATTTACCAATCATATTCTCTCATTTTAAATTCAATCAATTTGACGCACATGTATTTAAAATTACAAAAGATGCTGAGATTGATTTAGACCAGGAAGTAGGTTTGAATTTCATTGATAAGATTTCAAAAGGAATTAAAAACAGAAGAAAGGGTAAACCAGTAAGGTTTGTGTATGAAAAAGACATGAATCCCGAAATGCTTGAATTCCTGATTAAGAAACTAGGCTTAAACCGCAAAAGCAGTATCATCCCAGGAGGGCATATTCATAATTTTAGACATTTCATGGATTTCCCAAATGTCATAAAAGAGCCAAATTATAACAGACCTAAGCCATTTATTCATCCTGCATTTAAGAAAAAAGTGATGGTCTTTGATATGATCATGCAAAAGGATATCATGTTGCATTTTCCATACCATAGTTATGAAACGGTTATTGACATGCTTCGTGAAGCAGCCATGGATGATACTGTCTTATCTATAAAAATTACGGCTTATCGTTTGGCATCTAATTCTAAAGTGATCAACGCCTTGATCAATGCTGCTAGAAATGGTAAGAAAGTAACCGTATTCCTTGAATTAAAGGCAAGATTCGATGAGGAAGCCAATTTAGAATGGAAAACTGTTATGGAGGAAGAAGGAATTACTGTGTTAGTGGGTATTCCGAATATGAAAGTGCATGCAAAGCTTTGTGTGATTCAGAAAAGAGTGAAAAATAAATTAGTGCAATACGGATTCATAAGTACAGGTAATTTAAACGAGAAAACTGCAAAAATTTATGCAGACCATTGTTTAATAACCAAGAATGTCACTTTGATGAACGAAGCAAACAGAATTTTTAACTACTTAGCAAATTGGCAACAAGGGGATAAGCCAATTGTTAAAATGAGGAATCTATTGATTTCTCCAATCAATATGCGTTCAGCATTTATGGACCTCATTGAAAAAGAAATTCAAATTGCAAAAAAAGGCTATGTCGCTTCTATCACAGTCAAATTAAATTCATTGACTGATAGTATTTTATTAGACGCTTTATATAAAGCAGTCAAAGCTGGTGTAAAAGTAAATCTAATCATCAGAGGAATTCTAACACTCAAGCGTACAAATGAAAAAAATGCAGAAAAAATAAATGCATTAAGTATTGTAGACCAATATTTAGAACATGCTAGGGTAATTATTTTTAATAACAAGGGTAGCCAAAAAGTATTTATCTCAAGCGCAGACTGGATGGTTCGTAACCTAGATCATAGAATTGAGGTTGCAGTCCCAATTATTGATCCAGTCATCAAAAAAGAATTGATTGATATCATCAATATTCAATTAAAAGACAATCAAAAAGCAAGGATCTTGGATGGCGAATTAAGCAATAAATATGTACCTTCGGCCAAAGCAACTTCTTTTAAATCTCAGGAAGAAACTTACAAATTTTTAAAAGGTAAAAGATAAAATAAATTGATTTTAGCCGCAATTGATATTGGCAGTAACGCTGCAAGGTTACTAATAAGCGAAGTCGTTAAGCATGATAAAGAAATAGAGTTTAACAAATTAAATTTAATTCGTATTCCGCTTAGGCTGGGCTTTGATGTATTTGAAAAAGGCTATATTGGATTTAGGAAAAAAAAGATGCTTATCAATACCATTGATGCCTTTAGTGCATTAATGAAAGTGTATGAAGTAGACCATTATATTGCTTGTGCAACGAGTGCTATGAGAGACGCCAGTAATTCAAAAGAAATTATCAAAGAAATTAAAGCGGATACAGGCATAAAACTAGAAGTCATATCTGGTGATTTAGAAGCTGAGATCATTTATGAAAACCATATCGCCGAACTATTAGACGCTAATAAGAGCTATTTATACATTGACGTAGGAGGTGGAAGTACAGAAGTAACCCTATTTCATAAGTCTGCAGTCGCTTTTCAAAAATCTTTTAATATCGGCACTGTTCGTATTTTGACCAACAAAGTGGAGGATGCAACCTGGGAAGATCTAAAGCAAACATTAAAAGAGATTGGAAGAACCTATCCTAAATTGGTGGCCATTGGATCTGGAGGCAATATTAATAAAATATACTCCATGATTAATTCAAAAAATATAAAGAGCATTCCTATAGAAGTGATTAGAGAGTTTCATAGAGTTTTAGAACCAATGACTGTGGAGGAAAGAATGCATACTTATCTTTTAAAAAGAGATAGAGCAGATGTGATTGTACCTGCATTGAACATATATGCATATACCATGAAATGGGCCAATATAGATGAAATATATGTACCTAAAATTGGATTAGCAGACGGCTTAATCAATCACTTATACGAACAAGTGAAATAATTGTAGTACGCTATAATTTATAGCGACAAGATGAATATAGTGTTTAACTACAAAGATTTAAAGGATTCAATCATCTCCATCGCAGTCTTAGCAAATTCTTGTCCCTTATTCATCTTATCAATGGCAGCACGCTCATAGGCCAAAGCTTCGTTCTGCGTAGTTAAAATACCAAAAATCACTGGTGTTAATTTTGTTGCAGCAATGGTTGCAAAGCCTTGGGTCACATATTGACAAACATATTCGTAATGATCCGTATCTCCTTTTATGATTGCACCAATCACCACCACACAGTCAAATTGCTTAGTCTCAATGATTCGATTGGCAAAGACCACAGTTTCAATAGCACCAGTACATTCAAAAACTTTGTAAGCCTCATTTTTAGCGTCTAGTTCATCTGTGCATCCAGCTAATAATAAATCTGTGATATGGGCATTGAAATTTGCTTTGATAATGGCGATCATACTAAAAGGTAATTTTATGATTGGCAATAGTTGCCTTGTCTTGTAAATAATTTTTATTTTGTTCCGTTACAAATGGCGGCACAATCATTTGTTCAAATTGGAATCCTGCTTCCTTAATCGCTGCTACTTTATCTGGATTGTTCGTGATAAATGAAAATTGATTCACATGCAAGTGCTCAAGTATTGCAATCGCATCTTGGTAATTTCTGGCATCCTCCGGAAGTCCTAAACTTAGGTTTGCTTGAAAAGTGTTTTCACCATTATCTTGAAGCGCATAAGCTGCAATTTTTTTACCAATGCCAATGCCTCTTCCTTCATGCCCTTTTAAATAAATTAAATAGCCGTGTTTATTTATAGCAATCTGTTCTAAAGCATTTGTTAATTGCGCTTTACAATCACAACGGACGCTACCAAAAACATCTCCAGTTAAACATTCACTATGAAAACGCACCATTGGTTGATTGGATTTTTCACTATCCATGCATAACACAACATGTGTTTCTTTTGTGTGCTTATTTTCAAATACCAAGGACTTAAATAACCCAAACTCAGTGGGAAGTTGCGCTTCAGCAATTAGTTCCATTGTTACATCTGTAATGGTAGCTTGGTTAACTTGTTGGGATGCATATAATTTCAAATCCAATGTAACCACTTTTCTATGCTCTAAAAGCTGTTCAATGCTGATCATTTTTAGTTGATGCTCTTTTGCAAAATCAACTAAGCCGCTTCTTCTTAACATATCTCCTTCCTCGTCCATGATTTCACAAATAATAGCAGCAGGTGCCAAATCTGTTAGTAAACATAAATCAACAGCCGCTTCGGTATGGCCTTTTCTAACCAATAAGCCTCCGGCCTTCGCCACTACTGGAAATAAGTGACCAGGCTTGATGAAATCAGATGGCTTGGCCGACGGGCTGACTACTTGGCGCGCAGTGATTGCTCTTTCTTTTGCAGAAATACCTGTTGTGATGCCAAGGGCAGGAATGGCATCTATAGAATCATAAAATGCAGTATGAAAAGGATCTGCATGATTGGTGTTCACCGGAGCTATGCCAATTTGCTTTGCAATGGATGGATGCATGGCAATACACACTAAGCCTCTTGCATATTTTGCACAAAAATTAATTTTTTCTTGCGTTGCAAAACTTGCTGGGAAAACAATATCCCCTTCGTTTTCTCTGTCTTCGTCATCCACCAATATAATTGGTTGTCCTAATTTAAAAGCATCCAATGCTTCCTGCACTGTATCAAACATTACACATTTCTTTTTAGAAGTAACTGTTCTGTATATTTTGCTAAAATATCAAATTCAATATTTACAATACTATCAACTGAAAGTTGATTGATATTGGTTTTGTCTAGTGTGGTTGGAATAATACAAAGATCAATTAGTTGTTCGCTGACTTGATTGATTGTAAGACTTACTCCATTGATTGCAATAGACCCTTTATAAACAATATATTTTACAAATTGTTCAGGCACTTGGATGGTGATAAACCAAGCGGTAGGGGTAATATCGATTTTATTGACTTTAGCAGTCGCATCTACATGACCCAGCACATAATGGCCTCCTAAGTAGCCATTTGGCTGCATTGGAAGTTCGGTATTCACAGCGTCTCCAACCTTATAGTTTCTAATAATTGTTTTTGCGATAGATTCTGTAGACACAAAAAAATACATATTTTCATCCACTACTTTCGTCACAGTTAGACAAGCGCCATCTATCGCTACACTATCACCTAGTTGAACAATGGCTGCAAAATTAGCCATACTAATAGCTAGTTCCAATCCGTCTTCGGCTGGGATAATTGCATGTATCTTCCCTTTCTGAACAATACCTGTAAACATATGCGATGGTTTGAGTAATTTTGAAATGCAAAGATAATCCAATGAAGAAGAAAGAAGCCATAGATTACTGTATTAATTTAGCTAAAAATGCCATTGAAAACGATATTAGGCCCAATCCATTTGTAGGTGCTATTATTGTAAATCAAGCAGATGAGGTCATTGGAGAAGGATTTCATCAAAAATTGGGTGGGCCACATGCCGAAGTGTATGCGATAGAGCAAGCACTCCAAAACACAACTGACCTAAGTCAATCCACCTTATATGTTAGTCTAGAACCCTGTTCTCATTTTGGAAAAACACCACCTTGCGCCGATTTGATTATCCGACATAAAATCAAAAAAGTGGTCATAGCTAGTTTGGACCCTAATCCAAAAGTGGCAAGTGTGGAAAATTTAATAGCAGCTGGTGTTGAAGTGGAAGTAATCAATGATTCAACAGCATCTTTATTAAATGCACGTTTTTTTACCAATCAACTTAAAAAAAGACCTTATTATATTTTAAAATTAGCAAGTACTATTGATGGGAAAATTGCTGATTATGCAAAAAATAGCCAATGGATAAGCAATGCTGATTCTAGACAATATGTACACGATCATTTAAGAAGCAATGTGGATGCTATCTTAACTTCTTATAAAACGGTGATTCAAGACCAAGCAAGTTTAACCATTAGAAATATTAAAGGAGATATTCAAGAAACCAATGTAATTATCATTGATAAAAACCTGGAGTTACTTGAAAAACAATATGAAAATTTACCTATTTTTTATCCTCGTTCTGCAAGTAAAATAATATTGATTACAGCAAAGGCTCCAAGCATTCAGCTGCCAGAAAATATAAAATGTATCACAGGAATATTTGATGAACAAGGACTTTTGTTTTCATCTGTTTCTGAATCATTACTTGAAATGGGATACTACAAAATTTTGACAGAAGGTGGAATTCAATTGAATTCAAGCATGATTCATCAAAATATAGCAGACGAGTTGTACTGGTTTATTGCACCGTCTATTTTGAATGATGTAAATGGAATACCAATGCTTGGATTGGATGAGTTTCGTGGATTAGACAAGAAGGTACAATTGTCTTTAATTGAAACAAAGGTGATAGATCAAGACGTTTTATTACACTACCACTTTGAATAGATTAGGTTGGAATTTCTTAAATTAAATAAGATGAGATAATCTTAACTTATTTTTATTCTAAATCTAGATTAAAATAAACACCTTTATTTTCGGTTTGCGCCAATGCATCTTTGAATATCAAAATCCCAACCTGACATAACAAATCATTTTCCCAGTCTTTTAGGGACCACTTTTTTAATACATTTGCTTCCTGATATGCTTGGGATAATTCATTGAGTCCTTTCAATAGATCAGCTATTGTTTTTTCTATTCCAGCATAATTGGATAAACAATTTTGTACCAATGTACGATCTATTTGCTTGACTACAATTGGTTTAAAATGATAAGCTGAAATGGGTAGTGTTGAATCATGACTCAAAGCATTGATCATTTTTACTGCAGCCCATTTTGCAAATACAATACCCTCTATCAATGAATTGGACGCCAATCTATTTGCACCATGCAAGCCTGTTGATGCAACTTCTCCAATGGCGTAGTGCGCATCTACACCAACCACTCCACCAAACTCATCCACTTGTATTCCACCACAAGCATAATGTTCAACTGGCACTACCGGAATCCATTGTTTACAAATATCTATACCCAATTTCTGTTGACATGCTAACTGTATATTTGGAAAATGTTTTTGAATCGTAGCTGCACTAAGACCTGTAGCATCTAAATAAACATATTCAGTTTTGCTTTTTTTAATTTCACTCATTATCGCCCTTGAAACAATATCTCTTGGTGCTAAAGAAGCCCTGGTATCATATTGAGGCATAAAATCGACGCCTTCTTTATTTCTTAGGATAGCACCTTCTCCTCTTAGTGCTTCTGTGATTAAATAGGTGCCACTTTGATTTGATTCATATAGACCAGTGGGATGAAATTGAATGAATGAAAGGTCTTTCATTGTTGCACCAAGTTGACTTGCAAAAACGATTCCGTCACCAGTTGCAATGGATTGATTCGTTGTTTTTGCATAAACCATGCCAAGACCACCTGTTGACAAAACCAATTGTGCACATTGAATATGAATACAATTTTCAACATTTAAATAAGGATAGGTCTGATCTGAAGTATCATTGTTGTTGATTGCTTGTATATGGAATGTACCTTGAACATCTTTTTCAATTTGAATAATGGCCGTATTTTCAACACATACTATAGAGGGAAATTGACTTACCCTATGCATTAAAGTGGCTTGCAAAGTATGTCCAGTGCTATCAGCTTTATGCCAGATTCGTGAAAATTGATGGCCTCCTTCTTTTACTAAATCATAAGTTCCATCTATTTTTTTATCTAAGTCTATGCCCCAACGAATTAAATCACGCATTGCATCGGGGGCAGCTTCAATTACTTTACGAACAATATGTAGGTTGTTTTTTCCAGCACCTGCATCTATTGTATCTATTATATGTGCTTCAAAACTGTCTTCATTGGACGCTACAGCCGCAATACCTCCTTGCGCCCAACTTGTATTGGTATCGGACGCAGCCGCTTTTGATACCAATAAGATTGAAATTGTTTGATTGCTTAATGCAGCTGTTTCTGCCAAATAAATGGCAGTAGCAAGACCCGCAACACCAGTGCCGATGATGACAACTTGATAGGATGAAATATTGGTTTGCATTAAATAGATAACATATTTTGAAGTGCTTTTAACGCGCCCTCTTGAACATGTGGGTCAATATGCACCATCGGTAATTCATATTGCAATGCATTGTATAATTTTTCCAAAGTATTCATTTTCATATAGGGACATTCAGCACATGCACAGGTATTGTTTTCAAACGAAGGTGCTGGTATCAATATTTTTCCTGGAGCTGCTTCTCTCATCTTAAATAAAATACCGACTTCGGTGGCTACAATAAAACAATGATGCTCTGATTTGCTTACATGGTCTATCAATGCTTTTGTAGAACCAATAAAGGCTGCTTTATCTAAAATAGAACTTGGACATTCTGGATGTGCAATTAAAATGGCTTCTGGTCTCAATTGCATCAATTGTGCAAGTTTTGCATCCGATATATTCACATGCACCATACAAGCACCTTCCCAGATATGCATTTTTCTGCCTGTTACTTTTTCTACATACCTTCCTAAGTTGGCATCAGGAGCAAAAATGATTTCTTTGTCCAGCGGAATGGCTTTCACCACATCCACTGCATTGGAAGAAGTACAGATATAATCACTCATCGATTTTACAGCAGCAGTACAGTTAATATAACTTACCACAACTGCATCCGGATGTAATGCTTTAAAATCTCTAAAAGCTGCTTCTGGCGCAGCATCTGCTAAAGAACAACCAGCATGTAGATCGGGCAAAATTACTTTGGCATTTGGATTCAATATTTTAGCCGTCTCTGCCATAAAGTGTACCCCACAAAACACAATCATAGAAGCATTGACTTTTTGAGAATATTGCGCTAAAGCGTAACTATCCCCAACAAAATCAGCAATCGCTTGAATTTCATCGGCTACATAATAATGCGCTAGAATGACTGCATTTTTTTGTTCCTTTAAAAGCTGAATGGCTTTTACTAAATCTACCCCTTCAGGCAATGGTCTATCTATAAATCCAACTTTAACTACTTCTTCTTGTAAGTCCATATTCAATTAAATTATACAATTTTTAAAGAGATGTCTATTGATTCAATATGATGGGTTAAGTCACCTATCGAAATAAAATCCACACCAGTTGCGGCATAAGCAACTATATTATCTTGATTGACGCCTCCAGAAACTTCTAATGGTTTTTTGTGTTGATTGATTTCAACCATTGACGCAACAGTTGCTGGTGTCATATTGTCTAGCAAAATTCTTGTGACAAAATCAAATGCTAAAGCTTCCAATAATTCATCCTGATTTTTTACTTCCACTACCACCGGTAAGTTTATTTTTTCGGCCATACAATATTGCCTAGTGGCTTCTAATGCCAAACGAACACCTCCGGCAGCTTTTATATGATTGTCTTTGATTAAAATCATATCATACAAACCAAAACGATGATTAACACCTCCTCCAATACGCACGGCCCATTTTTCGGCAATTCTAAAATTGGGTGTTGTTTTTCTGGTGTCCAATATTTTAGCTGTATAGGCAGCAATCATGCTTTTTAATTGATGCGTCTTAGAGGCAATGCCACTCATTCTTTGCATACAATTAAGCATGAGTCTTTCTGCCAATAAGATACTATGAATGTGGCCTTGCACTTGTCCAATCACTTGATGCTGATGCACTGCATCGCCATCTTGCACTTTAAATTCCACTTTTAAATTCGCATCAATCATTTGCGCAATACAAGTCACCATCTCCACGCCTGCAATAATACAAGGCTCCTTCACCAAAAAATGAGCCTGCCCAACTTGGTCTTTGGGTATGGTCGCCATGGTTGTGATATCGCCTATTTGAGCGGTATCTTCTGCTATGGCATGTTGGATAAATTGTGCTAATGCTTGATTCATTCTTGTTGGTCTATAATTTCAATAGTTGTTTTCTCTAGTTTACTTAACAAGGGAGGCAACACAAACGGTGTTCTTTGAAAATAAAATAAGGTTATTATATTTCGCTTTGGGTCCACCATATAAGCTGTATTGAAAGCGCCGCCCCAAAAATAAGATCCAACGGATGCTTTGTTAATTGATTGTCCTTTCACAGAAGTCAATCCAACCCCTAAACCAAATTGATTCAGAGAAGGAAATCCGCCAAAAATAAATGTTTTCTCTCCTAACTGGTTTGTAAGTAACTGTGCTTTTGTTGCTGATTGTAATAAACGAAATTTATTTTTTGAATTTTCTGAATTCAATAAATGATTAAAAAACAGGAAATAGTCATAGGTGGTAGATACCAATCCACCAATGGCCGAAAAATAAGTTGCATTTTCTAACAAAGGATAATCCACTGGCATTGCCGCTCTATCTGCCGCCTTTAAATTGTTGTTTTGTTTGATATAGATTTCGACAAGTCTATTTTGTTTTGACTTAGGAAGATAAAAATAGGTATCCTTCATTCCTAATGGCTTAAAGATATTGTCTGTTAAATAGGCGTCTAAGCTTTGCTTAGTAACAAATTCAATCAAGCCGCCAAGTACATTGGTGCTAAGTCCATAACTGAATCTTGCACCAGGCTGATGCGCTAAAGGCATTTTTGCAATTTGCGCAATTTCCGCTCTAAGGCTAGGATATTGTGTCACACCCATATTACTCAATCCGTATTTAAGAAACTCTTTTTGTAAGTAAGGATACTCGTCTGCTGAACTAATTCCAGCTTGATGGGTCAATAAATCCCTGATGGTAATGGACCTTGCCCTATCAACTTGCACCAATGAATCTGCTGTTTTAACAAACACTTTTTGACTAGAAAATTCTGGGAAGTACATTTCAATGGGATCCTCTATACGAATTTGTGCTCTTTCT
Source organism: uncultured Bacteroidota bacterium (assembly GCA_903933765.1). Taxonomy (GTDB): domain Bacteria; phylum Bacteroidota; class Bacteroidia; order Chitinophagales; family Chitinophagaceae; genus Sediminibacterium. The sequence continues at coordinate 3,192 of CAIZLI010000002.1, read as the reverse complement.
ACTAACTGAAGTACAGCGACAGATATAATGGCTTTAGTTTGAGATGCAACACGAAAAATGGCATTTTCTTCCATCCTTTTATTTGCCTCAATATTAGAATAACCGTAGGCTTGATGATGGACTATTTTTCCATTTTTGGCAATTAAAGCCACACCACCAGCAATATTATGTTGTGCTATTTCTGCATTGATAGTACTATCAATTCGATAAAATGTAGGTAATTGAGCAAATATTGAAACACTTGAAAATAATAATAAACTAAAAACTAGAGCCTTTTTCATGAAAGAACGTTTCACGAAAATACGCAAAGTTTTTTAGAAAATCTACTTTGCAACTATCTCTAACATCGCAGTTAAACTATGAACGATATAATCTGGCTTTGCAAGCATTAATTGTGTTTCGGTTTGCGCGCCTGTTGTAATACCAATATTCAACAAACAGCCTGCATTTTTACCCTCTTCAATGTCAATACAAGAATCACCAATTTTGACAATTTGCTTTGTGTCTGCTATGTTCAATTTATCTTTTGCATAAAGAATCATATCTGGCATTGGACGATTGTGCAGTACATCAGAGGCAGTTACTAAAAGGTCTATTTGCACTCCCTCTTTCCATCCTAATTGACCTAATAAGCTTTCTGCAGTTGCTCTATTGTAGCCTGTATTTAAAACAACCTGTATCCCTGCTTGTTTAAGGGCGGCAAATACATGCTCTGCACCTGGCATAGGCGTTACCTTAAAATTTTTATAGGCAATGTCTAATTGCGCTAAAAAATAATTAAAGGCTTCTTGTTGCGCCATTTCATCTAATGTGTAGGGGCTATTAGAAATGATATCTTTAATTGCTTGGAATTTTTCCTTGCCAGCGCCATATAACAATACATGATCTAAATCTACAGGAACATTATAATGGTTAATTGCAGCTTGTAAAGTTTTATAAACAAGATTGTCTTCATTTATTGTGGTACCAGCCATATCAAATACGACACATTGAATTTGCATAAAATTATTTTAAACTATTTTGAATCATTGAGGCAAAAAATTCAACTGCTTCTGTTTTCATCTCCGGATCTTTTGCAATATCATCCCATTTTCTCAATGTAACAGCATCTTTAAAAAAGGGATTCAATTCAAATTCAGCTACTTCACTTTCACTCATCACGCCACCTTGAAAGGTTAAACTTGTTTTTGATGGCGCAGATAATGTGTCATAGTAGTACTGATCCACTGCACATAAATATCTTTTAGCAGCCACGTGTAATTTAACAGGCTCTACCACTGCGGGGACAAAATAGGTTTCTAGATATTTTGCAGCCAGCGCTTCATGGACATCGTCTATCCCTTTATCACTAGCGTCGTCTGGTAGGTCATGTAAAAGATGGCCAATATCGTGTAATAAAGCTGCAGTTACCAAGGCGTCAGAAGCATTTTTTTCTTTTGCTAATGTAGCGGCTTGTAAAGCATGTTCTAACTGCGTTACAGCTTCTCCACCATACATTGAACCGCCATTGGTATTGAATAAAGTAAGGATTTCGGTTACTATAGGTTGAATCATAAAATAGGTGTTATAAAAAATGGCTTATTAAAAGTGACTTGATTTAAAATTTAGATGAATGTATTGTTTTTATTAAATTGATTCAATCATTTCTTCGGCAAAGCCAAATGACATCGTCATACCGTGCCCGCCAATTCCATTTAAAATATAGACGCCTGGTTCTGGGTTTAAAAATAATTCTGCAGCTCCATTGGTCATGATTGGATATATACCATTCCAAGATTGGGTCATCATCCATTGGTCTATGTGCATGAATTTTTTTAAATAGGTAAGAATCATTTCATTGATTTCGATTTTATCGAATGGTTCAAAATCCAAAGCATATTCATGAGAATCACCAACCGTTAACTCGCCATTGTTATTCTGAGAAACCATTACATGAATACCATATTTTAAATATTCAGGAATTTCTTCTTCTATCTTTAACCTTAATTTTGTCAATGCGGATGAAGCTGTAAAGCTCTTGTAATGCAATAAGGATAAACCACCACAAACCGAAGCGCCTATCTTGAAATTAGGATCCTGATGTTTAAAGCGCATCATTTGTAATTTTGTCTTGATGATTGGCTGTGCTTTAAATTGATCAGGGTAAAGGGTTTCAAAATCTTGACCAGAACAAACACAAACTATATCTGCTTCGTATTTTGTTTTACCTGCAAATGCTGCATGACTTGTGACAGCAGTGATGGCGGTTCCCCAAATAAATGTAACCCCATATTTTTGCGTCAAATAAGCTGGTAAATGCTTAATACCTTCTCTTGGATCAATAATGATTTCATCTTCACTTCTTAATGCCCCTAATAAACCATTTTCATTAATACCATTGTAGTGTGATAAAACCGTTTCTTTATTTATAACAGATACCGGTCTATTTTTAGATTGAAAAAACTGCGCAATATCTTCTACTACATTCATCTCTTCTGTACTATATGCCAAATGCAAACTACCGCAAGCGTTGTAAGGTATTTTAGCAGTCTCTAAATAATCAACCCAAATTTCTTTTGTTCTTACTGATCGATTGTATAGGTTACCATCTGGTTGACCTACAGGCCAAAGCATGCCGAAATTACGTACACTAGCTCCTAATGCAAATTGAGACTTCTCAATTACTTTAACCGCATATCCCTTTTCTGCTAATGCTCTAGCAGTCGCTAGGCCTACAATTCCCGCTCCAACCACAATTGCCGACTTATTCATATTGTATTGTTTTATATTTTTTTGAAAAATAGATCATATTTAAAATACTAAAAAGGATACCAATTAAAGATAAAACAACTAGCCCATTACTAAAAAAGTCGGTCCAACTTAAATTGACATCCATAGTGCCTTTTAATATAATTACCCCTGCACTTGCAACATAGCCAAATGCATCCACCAAGTACATGAAATACCCCACATTGGCTTTTAATTTATAACTAGCAATCATTCGATCAAATAGAATTGAATTGAATGGAATATAGCCCATGTACAAGCCTAAACCAACTAAGACAATCCATAAAAACCCATGTAATTAAAGATTTAGGCTTTTCTATATCGTCAAATAAATTATCCCACCGGCAAAATATGTAACTAGAATGTGATGGTTTAATGCTGCAAGCATATATTAGTAAATCAACACTTTCATCATTAGCAATTTTT
>CAIZLI010000001.1 GCA_903933765.1 uncultured Bacteroidota bacterium | reverse complement strand
TGCTCTTTTGCTTTTTTAGCTTGTGGACGTATCATGAAAAACCAGAAAACCAAGATAATACCACCTAACATGATCAACTGAAAAGTTCCACCTTGTTGTGGTGCTTGTAATAAAATTTGTGTCATTTTGTTTTGTTTATGTTTTAAACTTGAATACAAAGATAGTGTAAACCAATTACTTTGCTTTGTGACTTATCTTTTGAATTTTACCATTGGCCACTAATTCCTTATGGATACTATCCAAAATTCCATTGACAAAATGGCCACTTTGTTCAGTACTATAATCCTTAGCTAGATCAATGTATTCGTTTATAGACACTTTTGTAGGGATGGTATCAAAATAAAGCAATTCACATACACCTAATCTTAAAAGTATCATGTCAATGACTGCAATACGCTCTGGATCCCAGTTGTTTAATTTAGGTACAATCAGCGCTTCAGTCACCTCCTTTTTTTCAATGGTTGTTCTCAATAAATCTTTTGCAAATTTCATCTTCTCATCTCCTACTACATCTAAGAAATCAACTGAGCCAGGCTTCTGAAAATAATTCAACATAAAACCAACAATCATATCTCCATCGTCATCCCAATTGGAGAAATGCGACTCAATCGTTTCAATTGCATTGGTAGATTTCAAAATCAATTCACCAAAAATGAACTTTAAGATGGCTGATTCTTTGGCCTTTTCTCTTTTTTCTTCAAGAATATAAGATTGATAGTCGGGAGACTCCACCAATTGACGGAAAATGGACTTCACCATATCGTTGTCAATCCATTGTTGTGGCTTGATGATTTCGATGGCTTTTTTGAATTTCTCGGATTCAAGGGTTTGCCAAACAATGCTGTTTCCAGCTAATTTGATATTGACAGCTAAATCTGCTTGATTTGGAAGGTTTTTGGAGGCTCTTTGCAAGGCCTCAATCTCTGCATAACCTGCAATTTGGTGTACTAAATGAACTAGGTAAACGAATAAATTACGGGTCTTGTCAAACTCTTTTTGAAGTAAGCCAGCTGCTGTTTCAACATTTTGAGCATCTAGCATGTACATGACCTGCATTACTTTTATTCGGATATTTCTTCTGTTCATCATAATTATAAGAGCTATTGGGGTTGCAAATCTATAATAAAAATGCTTAAAACTGACATTTTTGGCATTAATTTGCTTCCTTATATCAAAATAACAACTAGAACTGAAATTTTGACCTATCTACTTGCATTTAAGGCAGATGGCATGGTTATGGTTGTTATTATAATACTTTTATTAATCAATTAAAAAGATAAACTATGGCTAAGAGTTCGGCAAAAAAATTAAACATTACCCCGCTACATGACAGAGTAATTGTTATGCCTGCCGCTGCTGAAGAGAAGACAGCTGGTGGAATCATCATCCCAGACACTGCAAAAGAGAAGCCACAACGTGGAACAGTTGTAGCTGCTGGTCCTGGTAAAAAGGATGAGCCTGTAACCGTAAAAGTGGGTGAAACAGTTTTATACGGCAAGTATGCTGGTACTGAAATTCAAATTGAAGGTCAAGATCTATTGATCATGCGTGAAAGCGATATTTTAGCAATTGTATAATTGTTA